>NZ_VIVB01000007.1:0-269457 GCF_007828605.1 Pantoea sp. SJZ147 | reverse complement strand
TCTGCTCTGGCGTGTAGTTAATCCGAGTTCTTCGTTTCATGGCAACGTCCCCCTTGATTAAGGATAGCGTTGCATCGACCCATTGAACTCACAGCGAAAAGCGGACATAATATTCTCTGGTATCAGATGGCGGGCCCTTCAACCAGCACAAACGTTCCGTTCGCAGCGCCTGCGCGTATTAACCTGGCCGCCTGATATTTCGGGCTCTCATAAAAACGTTTTGCCTCGGCAAAAGAAGCGAACTCAAAAACAACGTGTCGTTCATGTGATTCGCCCTCAAGGTTTTCGTACTGCCCGGACCAGGCAATTATCTTTGGACTGAATTCCTGCATTGCCTCTCCGGCTGCACGGGCATATTCAGCGTATGCAACCGGGTCGGATACCGTCACGTGAGCGATTAAATAACCTTTATTCATTTTTTTATCCTTTGTAAGGGGTTGTGTTTCAGCCTAAGCACACAGACATGCGTGAATACGCCGAAGTAATTACAGGGTTCCGGGGTTAATTCTGTGCTTTAAAAGTGCAAGGTTTCGGGTAACGCTCTGCATCCTGGTGTTCAATCATCCACCCAGGGTAATGAGAAGGCATAGCGCTTATCGCATCAAGATGCGCAAGTTCTTCTGCTGTCAGAATGATGTCTGTAGCGCCAAGATTATCGGTAAGCTGGGCGACCCGTTTTACACCGATAATTACGCTGGTAACCCAGGGTCTGGGAAGTAACCATGCCAGCGCGATCCTGCTTACCGATACAGCGCGTTTACCTGCAATGGCACGCATTTCGGCAACGCATCGCCACGCCAGATCGCGATCGACGGGGGGAAATCGAATTTGCTGCGGCGGGCATCTCTCTCTGCCGCAGAATCGGGACCAAATTTTCCGGAAAGTAAACCACCGGCGAGGGGCGACCAGACAAGGAGCCCCATTTTCTCTTCGCGGATTAGCGGCACCAGTTCCCGCTCCACGTCACGGCCGGCAACAGAGTAATACGCCTGAAGCGTCTCAAACCGGGTGGCGTGAAGCGCTTCACTCAGGCCAAGCGATTTACCCAGCCTGCCTGCAGACCAGTTCGATACGCCAACATAGCGGACCAGCCCCTGTCGTGTGAGGTCGTCAAGAGCCCGCAGTGTTTCTTCAATCGGGGTGACCGGATCACTCGCATGTATCTGGAACAGATCAATATAATCTACCTGCAGTCTTTCCAGACTTCGCGGAACTGAATCCATAATGTGCCCGCGTGAGGCACCTTTATCGTTAGGTCCGGGTCCCATAACGCCCCCCCGTCTTTGTGGCGAGAATGATATCGCTTCGTCTCACTCCAAGCTCTTTGAGTGCAGCTCCCGTGATACGCTCGGAATGACCGAAGGAATAAATATCAGCAGTATCAATAAAGTTAATACCGCCGGTTAATGCCATCGCGATAATCTGGTTCGCTTCTTCCTGAGCAACAGCACCGATTGATGACCACATGCCCGCATTCGCATTACCGCCGAAGGTCATCGTACCGAGGCACAATTCTGAAACAAATAGGCCTGTCCGGCCAAGCTGATTATATTTCACCTGAAAAGCCTTTTTTTATTTGATGGCTTTATGCATTAACAGGATGAAACTGCGCTGCAATGTTTGCAACGCGTGCTCCATACCGTCGTGCCGTTTCAAGGTCACCGGATGACATCTCTTCGGGCGACGCATCAGCGGGGGTCTGAGCCATAGGACCGATATTAGATCCTATCCGGTTAAGGCCATCACGCAACGACGCTTTTGTATTGGATGATTTGATATCCATATTGACCCAGATACCACCGTGCTGACCGGCCATCAAAAAGAAATAAGCCAGGGTACTCAGCTTGTCGCCATTGATGCTGGCGCTGTTGGTAAAACCACCAAAAATTTTGTTTACCCACTTACTCTCAAACCAGGGGTTTGATGAGGCATCGGCAAATTTTTTAAACTGCCAGCTTGGTCCTCCCATGTAAGTTGGCGAACCGAGCAGAATGACATCAGCCTCGCTAATTTTTTCCCATTCGTGCTCAGCAATATTTCCTTCGGAGTTGATGGCTATCAGCGTGGCACAGGCGCCTTCCGCCACAGCCGCTGCCATCCGCTCCGTATGCCCGTAGCCAGAATGAAAGATGACAACGGCCTTAATGGTTTTAAGGGGGTGAGACATTTTGATTACCTCGGGAAAGAGTCAGGGGAATACACGGTGTAAATGCAGTCTATTTGGTATTAACATCCCCATAAATGACTCAAAAAATAACGTACTGTTTCTCTGATGGTGAACAATGAAGAATCTCAATACACTCATCATTTTTGCGCGTGTGGCAGAAATGAAAAGCTTTACCCGGGCAGCTGAAAGTCTGGGTATCAAGAAAGGACGTGCCTCAACGGTTGCCGTAGTAAGTCTCACCGGGCGAAAAAGGTGAGGTTTTGATGAATGCACAAACCTGTCTGCAGTATTGCTTTTCTCCCCTTAATTTAACGGCCGCCCGTTCGGCATGCTGACAGATTGCCTGCCTCATGTGTTCATACTCGGTAACCCTTTCGCCAAAAGAACGGGAGCACACGATCTGTTGCTTCGCCGGCGGTGCCTCTTCCAGACTGATACAGCTCACGCACCGTTCGCTCCAGAACGACGCTGAAGTGTTTACGGATCATTGCAGGATTGGCGCGGGAGAGCTCCAGTGCGGTTGTAATTCCCATGCTGTTCAGTTTTTTGGCAATGCGCCTGCCGACTCCCCAGACCTCCTCAACGGGCTGGCGGGCCAGCATCTTCTCAGCCCGGACGTGAGACGTAATGGCCAGCACACCACCAAACTGTGGCCACTCCTTGCTGCTCCACTGGGCTGATTTTGCTAGCGTTTTGGTTTTGCCTATACCGACCCCAACCGTAAGGCCGGTATGTTCACGCACACTGCGCCGGACTTTGCGGCCAAACGTCTCGAAGTCCGTGCAAAAATCGATTCCACGAACGTCCAGAAACATCTCATCAATCGAATACTGTTCCACGCGAGGTGACAGAGCCTCTAAAACGCTCATTACCCTGTTCGACATCGAGGCGTATAACGCATAGTTAGAGCTAAATACATGAATTTTAACAGGTAAATTCTCGTTTTTAATCTTAAACCAGGGTTCGCCCATTCGTACATATTTTTTACTTTATATGTTATTTGGAATTGGGTGTAATTTGTACAAATGGTGTTCTGTTCAGGGGGAAGGGTTATGCAGAAAAAGTTATCTTACTCACTGCCTTTTCTTACAGGCAACCCTTCGGCGTGCAGGTGGATAAAGCTGCAAAGCGACCTGTTACTTGCGGCAAACACTGTCAATGCTTATGCCCGCGGAATCAATGACTGGCTCGCGTTTTACCACTCTTACGGGCAAAAACCATGTGAGGCAAAAAGTGATACAGTGGCACTATATATCCGCACTCTGCATGATGATCGTAGACTTGCTGTTTCAACCATCCGTCATCGTGTCACTATTGTTCGACTTTACTGTGACTTCCTTTGCGAAGAGGGGATTCGGGAATCCAATCCTGTCAGACGGGGTTTTTGGAAAAACGGGGGAAAAGGCGTTGCAGGTCTCGTGCCGGTGCAGCGCCTACTACCGTGGATTCCGGAGACGGAAGGCTGGCAGCGCTTCCTGAACGTTGCTGCACAGGCTGACATTCGTACCCGTTTCATGCTGGCGTTGGCCTATGACTGCGCTTTACGGCGGGGGGAACTCTGCACAGTGTCCACTGGTGATATTGACCCGTCAAGGAGGCTGCTCACTGTGCGGGCAGAGAACACCAAAAACCGTTGTGCGCGTGTAGTACCTTATTCACCGGTTACCGGAGAACTTTACGCCGCCTGGCTGGCTGAACGTCGTCTGCTCAGTACGACGCGCGGTCCGCTATTTCTGTCTCGTTCACCGCGTAACCGTGCAGAGCCTGTCACTGGCTGGACCTGGTCAAAGGTGGTCCGGCGCCTTGCACTCGGTGCCGGCCAGCCTCTTATCAGTACGCACACGTTCCGCCATCTCTGCCTGACGGAATTGGCCCGTGCCGGGTGGGATATTCATGAAATTGCCGCTTTTGCTGGCCACCGTCGTGTTCAGTCAACAATGCTGTACATTCATCTGAGTGCACGTGACCTGAGCAGCCGGTTCAGTTGCACAATGACATCACTGCATGATTCCTGGCTCTCAGTACTGAAGTAACAGTGGGAATATCTATCATGATGCGATCCGGACAAACTGCACCCTGTGCAGAAGAAACTGTGACTATTCCTGACTCCCGCTGGGACACACGCCCTGAGTTTATTTCCGGCGAGGCTGAGGCGCTGGATGCACTGGTAAGTCACTTCCGCAAGGGCGGAAAGAACTGGCCACATCATATACTGAAACGACTTTCCCGCCTTCTTTTGCCGCTACGCTATACGCTGATAAGGATGCATGCGGCCAGAGCGCCGTATAATTCAGCTATTCACGATATAACTTTGGAAATGCAACGTCTGCGAAAAACATACTGGGCCTGGACACAGACAGAATGGTCAGAAGTCATCTGCAGTACTGAAGGTGAATTTCACCGCAGGTTTGGTGCCAGCGGTAACTGTCGGCAGTACGTTATGGCACTGGCATGGCTTCTATGTGGTTTTGACCGGCTGGATTCCTGTGGCGTTTTCTATCAGTACCGACTTTGTCTCAAGGTATTTGGCCGACAGTGCACCGATAGTGCTGTGAACCGACTCGACAGAATGATGCAGAGGCTGGGGTATGTGCAGGGAGATGGCCGGAACAATGGCATAAGAAATGCCATGTGTATGGCAATGCTCATCCAGAGGGAACCCGTTCCGGAAAAGCTGAAAACAGAGACACTTAAACACATTTCGGCAGTCGGGCCTGTTTATCTCCGAAAATTTTCTGCCACGCTGTCACGCATCCTGGCTGCGGCAGATACAGCAGTTGAAGGGTTTGATCATCGCGTTACGGAGCGTCGCCGGCCTCCCCGTGAGTATGTTGCGGTGGCCGATGTTCCGGCAGAATGGTTGTCTTGGTGTGAACGGTGGCGTGTTACCTCGGTACTCCGGCCCGCATCCATTTTGTCTGCGTGGTACGTCCTACTGAAATGTGGCCGCTGGCTGGCAGAATGTCATCCGGAATGCCTGTCGCCAGCCAACTGGACGCGTGAGACGGCAATGAACTGGGTGACAGCAGTATGCAGGATGAAAGTGGGAGAGTGGTCAAATCCTTGCGGCATGTACCGCGATCGTCGTGGAATGACAATGAAACCTGCTGCACGGACAAGTCTACTTGGACATGTCCACGCTTTTTTTCATGATCTGCAGGAATGGGGCTGGATACCGGTGCAGTTCAGCCCGGAAAGAATACTCCGGCCACCGCGCAGTCTGACGTCGCTTACGGGGCCTGATCCGCGCCCCGTAGCAGACGATATATGGTGCAGGTTGCTTCACGCGGGGCAGACTCTTCAGGAGACGGATCTGAAACCCTCCGCTACTTATCCTGCTTTTTATCCGCTGGAAATGGTGCGTGCCCTCAGCATACTCTGGCTTTTTGGTGGTCTGAGACGAGATGAAATCCTGAGGATGCGGTGCGGTTGTATCCGCTGGCAGCGGAAAGAAGATGATGATTCGCGCCGTATCTGCCTGCTGGACGTACCGGTCAGCAAGACATGCGCGGCATTCACAAAACCAGTTGACCCGGTTATAGGGGAAGCGATTGAACAGTGGGAGCGGATGAGAAGTACGCATCCTCTTCAGGAAGATCCTAAAACCGGTGAACGTGTACATTTCCTGTTCATGCATCGTGGAAAGCGCATACATACAGGTTACATTAACAATTCTCTTATCCCTTTGCTCTGCAGAAAAGCAGGAGTACCTGAGAGTGATACTAAGGGAAAGATAACGAGTCATCGTGCGAGAGCCACAATGGCCACCCAGCTTTACAACGCCAGGGAGCCGCTGGATATTTTCGAGCTTCAGAAATGGCTGGGACATGCGTCACCAGAATCTACCCGACATTATGTCGAAATCACGCCGACAAAACTTGCAGGGTCTCTTGAAAAGGCGGGTTACTTTGAACGTAACCGTCGTATGGTTTCTGTGCTGATAGATCAGGATGTTATAGCCACAGGGCAGTCAGTTGGAGGCATGCCATGGCGTTATTATGATCTGGGACATGGTTTGTGCTCATATGATTTCTTTGAACAGTGTCCCCATCGCATGGCATGTGCAAAATGTTCATTTTATCTGCCCAAATCATCTTCAGAAGCGCAGTATGTTGAGGGACAACGAAATTTACTGAGGCTGATGCAAGAGATACCACTGACTGAAAGCGAAAGGGCTGCAGTTGAAGATGGTGTTGAAGCAATGAAAAAACTTACGGACTCACTGCGAAATGTGGCATCTCCAGATATTGATAACGAGAGAAGATGAAGTATTTTAAATTTTATAATCCCTCTAAACATAAAGTATAGAGGGATTATAATCATACTGATATTACATCCATGGGCTATAAACTTTACTCAATATGGTTTTCAATTTTTCGGGTATACCTTCATAAGCATCTCCCCATGTTAATGTATGGCGATAGGCATTAAATGGTTTTTCAGATGCAGGAGAAGGATAACCGAGAAGATCCTCAATGCATTCTTCAATAGCAATTACTTTGTCTGGAGAGCCGGCTGCACTTAGAATATGTGGATTAAAAACCTCAGCCCCCCTGACACCTAAGTCTCGGTCGTGAATAACTATAAAGTCAACACCTAAAGCAGAGAGGTATTTTAATAATCCTATTATTGCAGCTTTTCCTCTGGCTTTGATAACTTCTGAACTTGTCATTATCCTGTTTCTCACTTGAGTTGGCATTCTTCTTATTGCTTCGCGAAAAACAAGTTCTTCAGTATCGCCTTCAACAACAATTACTTTTCTCGTAAAAAATATTCTTGATATGTGATCATCTAACCTAATGACCATTTTGACATGATCTTTGTCTTCACCTTGTAATTTTTTATATTCATCAGTGACAGAAAATGGGTTTATTGTGGTGTGTGATTTGTCGTAATAAAATCTATTGAGTACCTGCTTAGGCTTTCTCGACAAATCAATTAAATATGGAGAGTGAGTGGTTGCTACTATTTGGGATGAATTTCCGGATAGTTCATAAATCAAATCTCTCATTTGATTTGCAGCGCTCGGGTGAAGATAGATTTCAGGTTCTTCAAAACCTATGATGAGGCTTCTTTCATCTCCTCCTCTGTCTCTCAACCACTGTTGTCTAAACCTCAATAGTCCAAAAACAGCAGCCCTAACCATTCCTGTCCCCTGATTTGAAACGGAAGTTCTTATGTTGCTTGACATTTCTATGGAGAATGTCGGCGATAATGCTGTGTCAGGATTAGATAAGTCAGCTGATGCATAAATTTTTGATTCAGGAAAAACACCGCATAATACAGCGTTAAGTGCGGACATCATTTTACCAAATTCAGATTGCTCATCTGAAGGGTTTAACTCATTCGCTAATTCGTTCAAACAAGCTTGGGCTTGCTTGTAATTCTCAGATATTCCACGTACATCTTTGAACAACTCATTAAGAGTTTTTTGTAAAACTCCTGCTTTACCTTCAATTTCTGATGCGCCTGAGTCTGCAGGAATTAAAAGGAAACTTGGTAACTTTGAGAGAACAACACCACCTATTCCTCCAGGGTTTTTATCCCAAACTTCTTCATCATTTAAATCCCACATGTCATCAATTAGCTCTAACTTACATTTTTCTGATGAACCTATATTTTTTTCCAGGTCTGTGAAGAGATCTTTTATTAAATCCCCATTGATACCAGCGTCTATGAGTTGCTGGGGCTTTTTTAATTTTTCTAATTCTTTTTTCATAACTCTTTTTAAAGACTTTAGTTCTGTAATTGCATCTTCTCCTAGAGAATAACTTTTTCTATAAGTAATGCTTTTTCCAGTCTCATTAGTGTCTTCTGGATCATAATTGAAAATTCTTCCTTTGAAACCTCTCCAGTTTTTGGCTGATTCAGGTACATTACGGAATTCAGCCTCAAGGATAACCGTTTTGCAACATACTTTGTTTTCACCGGTTTCTTGATCAATTTCAGAGCAAAAACAATCTAGATCCATTGTCTTTTTATTAGAAAGCAGCCATTCAATTGCTTTCAAGACAGAGCTTTTACCAGCATTATTGGAGCCAATGAGAAATGTTGCGTCACCAAATTTAACTTCTGCATCATTAATTCTCTTAAAGCCATTAATTTTTAACGTGTGTAATCTCATAAATTTGCCCATAAAATTAAATGTGTTTAAATGTTTCTGAAGCCATAAATCATTAACAAATTTAATGTTATGATGCAACTAATAATTAAGTGCTAAGTTCAAACTGTGAGGTTAGGAGTAGATTTAAAATTCCACATAATCAGCACTACGGGCGATGACGCAACCGTCGTTGTATCTGAATGGCGCTAACAGTTAGTTGCATGTAACGATATGATTTTAATCAGTATTGAATTATTAACTTTATCTGTGTGTTAAGACTAGTAAGGTTACTTCAGTCAGCAACTTTAAGAGCGAATCCGATGAGAAGCATCTTCAAAAAGGAAATGATCAGTCACCCTCAGTTGTGTGCCAAGAGCAGACATTCCTGACTTCCAGCCCTTTTGTCTTCTTGCCACTCTATTAATGCTTTAAATGTGCCTAGTTTCGTGTCTGGATACCGACATCGTGTGTAAGTCGGATTAGTTTTTTTGTCGCTAGTACAGCTATCAGTTTTACCGACAAGGTGTTGTAAGCTTGAAAGAAGCGATGTAATGTCTGTACATTAAATCTACAAAGATAGGTTAATCTATGTTTAAGTATGAGTCGCATCGTTGAATAAGCGTTAAAGCATACCCACATATGTATTTGTTTAGTGTTCCAAACCTCAATAAATGAAGAGAAAATTATGGAAGAATTTGATAATAGGTTGGAAAACATAAAGCAGCTTTTAAGTTCTCAAAGTAGACAAAGCTGGCTTTTTGGTGCCGGTATAAGTTTCGGTTCAAAAATACCTTTAATGTATCCATTGACCAGTCGCGTTGAGCGAATTATCGAAGAAAATTCCGAGGACAAAGAAAAAGAAATTCTGGCTGTTTTAAAAGCAGATCTCTCTGATGACTGCCATGTTGAGCACTACTTAAGTCATTTGGGTGACCTTTTAGCTATTGCTGATCGTTCAAGGAACCAGTCTGCATATATTGGTACTAATAGTTATACCAGTGAAGAGCTAAGGCGACTTTATCTAGAAATCATCAAGGCTATCGGCGGAGTTATCAGATACGGATACGTCGCTGCTAATGCTGAGCGCGCGATAGAGGAAGAAATTGGTAGCGCAGCAAACCCGATAGTTGAAATAGAACCTCATTATAAGTTTATTGAGGCGTTACTGATTAGCAAATCAAATCTAGAACAACGTTCAAAAACTACATTTTTTACTACTAATTACGATACCTTGCTTGAAGACGCCTTAGCTCTACACAAAAAAATAGTATGTGATGGTTTTTCAGGTGGAGCTGTAGGTTTTTGGAATGCAGAAAACGCATTCTCGAATACAGCGATAGATTCAAATACATACCATCTATATAAATTACATGGTTCGATAGATTGGCACAGGGATGATGATTTAGGTTTAGTGCGTGCAAGATATGGAACTAAATACTTGTCAAACCCCGCAAATATAATGATTTACCCTCAGGCAACAAAATATGTTGAAACACAGAAAGACCCATTCGCCAACTTATTCCTTGGTTTAAGAAAAACTTTAATGTGTGGACAGCAAAATACATTAATTACATGTGGTTATAGCTTTGGCGATGACCATATTAATTCAGAAATAGAAAGCGCATTGCGAAGTGAGTCCAACCAAACGACGGTTATTGCATTTGTCCAAGAATCGCCAAAAGGTGGGGTTGTTATTAATAAAACTTTAGACGCTTGGCTAAGATGTCCAAAAATTAGTTCTAGAGTGTATGTCGCAGGCGAATCGGGTATTTACCATCATTCAACAACTCCTTTAGCTGAATCTGATGCTAGCAAGTATGCATGGTGGCGTTTTGATGGCTTAACGCAGTTCATAAGCACAGGAGAAGTTCATGATTAGTATATTTCAATCACGGAAAGAACTAAAGGTAGGTAAAATTATTGAGGTGGCTGGCAATAATTTACGCATAGAGATCGATGAGAGCGTTAATGAACTCATTCGTGCAGTTGACGGACAAGTTTACCCCGTAGGGCAAATGGGCAGTATCATTAAAGTACATTTTGGTAGAAAGCTACTATTTGCTTTTGTTCGGTCTCTTAAAATGAGATCTGAGTTGATTACTGCAGACAGCAACCAACTCATTAACGCGGCAGATGATGCTCGTATCTTAGAGGCAGATCTTTTTGGTCAGGGTGTCTGGTCCAACAAGAATTCTCGACTTGAATTTTCTCGTGGTGTTGAAACCTACCCCTTGCCATTACAAAGTGCCTATATTTGCCTAAACGATGAACTAGAGGCTGTTTATAAAGCAGCAGAATCAAATGCTCAAGATGAAGCCATTACGCCTATGGTTCCAATTGGGAATTATATCGGTGGCAACAATGCGGTATGCAGAGCGAATATTGATAAACTGTTTGGACATCACTTTGCAATATTAGGTTCTACAGGTTCAGGAAAATCAGGAACTGTGGCATCAATTTTACATTCTGTTCTAGACCATCGACCTAGAGATACCACGTTAAAGCCAAGAATTGTCATGATTGATCCCCACGGTGAATATGCTAGTGCTTTTGGCAATAGGGCAAAAGTATTTCGTGCGTATAACGATGCATCTGCTGTGGAGGATGAGGCAGAACTATTGAAGTTGCCTTATTGGCTTATGTCCAGTGATGAGTTGAGATCGTTAATCATTGGTAAAACAGAACATGAAGCCACATCTCAAAATAATATTGTTTATGAAGCAATCACCTATTCTAGATTGCTAGAGGCCGGCTACGTGCAGGATGTAGGTGCTGAACCAAACGGCGGATTAGAAGCTGCATTTGCTGATGGTGTAACTGAAGATCACGTTTTGAATTTTGATAAAGACAAGCCCGTTCCATTCAAATTAACGCAGTTTGTCAAGCATATAGACAAGGTCCAAGGGCGCAAAGAAGGAAAACAGGAAAAATTAGCTGCATCATCGGGTCGAGATAAAATCGAAAGCATACTTAAAAAACTTAAAGTCCTTCGATCAAACCCCCAGCTTAGTTTTTTGCTAAAAGAATATAGTGAAGCCGACTCTCCCAAACTAAAGGATATATTGGCGCAGTTTGTCGGTGAAGCAAATGGAAAAGATATTCGTATAATAGATATATCAGGCCTGCCAAATGAGGTGGCTGGACCATTAACTGCATTAATATCCCGCCTTCTTTTTCAATACAAAATTTGGCAGACAAGAGAAGAAAGAGAGAAAGATCCCATATTATTCATCTGCGAAGAAGCGCACCGTTACGTGCCGAACCATGGTGAAGCGCAATACAAAGAAGCTCAAGATGCTATTCGACGTATTGCAAAAGAGGGGCGGAAATATGGACTAGGGCTGGGGCTTATTTCACAAAGACCATCTGATGTTGAAAGTACTGTTCTCTCCCAATGTAACTCTTGGATAGTACTTAGATTATCGAATTCTAGTGATCAAGAACACGTCTCTAGGTTCTTACCGGACAGTTTGAGTGGCTTGACTAAAATGTTATCAGCCCTCACAAGACGAGAGGCAATTTTTGTTGGGGAGGCCGCAGCACTTCCAAGCAGGATTAGAATTCGAGAGTTATCACCTGATAAATTGCCAAATTCTAACGATATTAAATTTGCAAGTGGGTGGTCAAATGATGCGACCCAAGAGGCTGGTTTGATAGAAATCGTAAATCGATGGTGTGGAACTTAAGGTGAGTAATTCAATAATGTCGGCAAGCAAAGCTTTAATAAGGTAATGTTATCGGACTCGATATAGGTGTTTATGTCCGCTCCTTGCTCATAGCAGACCATTCAATTCTTCAAACCTGAAGAATTGAAAAGCATGAAACTAACTAACACTTCTAACCACTCAGATCGTTGTTACTCAGAACGACGACAGCCTGGTTACGCAAATCAGGCCTGAAGACTTTTTCACAGCTCGCATAAAAGCTGTTTACGTCCACAATGGCGAACATCACTCACCCCGGGTTTTATGAATAAACGAGGTGACCACGCCGAAAATCTGGAGCGTTTCCGGATCGGGGTATATGGGAGGAAAAGAAGGATTCATGGGCTGAAGCGTCAGCCTGGGGCGGAGCAGCAGGCGTTTTACGGTAAATTCGCCCTCAATCTCAGCAATGACAATGTCGCCGTGCCGGGGCGATTCGGCCTTATCGACCACCATTAAATCACCGCTGTTGAGACCAATGTCTGTCATAGACTGCCCGGAGGCGCGGACAAAAAACGTGGCTGCAGGACGCATGACGCAATATTCGTTGAGGTCTAACTCGCGCTCAACATAATCCTGAGCAGGGCTGGGAAAACCTGCCTGACAGGTTTCGAGGAAAAGTGGTGCAGCTATCGAGATCGGGGATAGCGGGAATTTGTATAAAGTGAGCATGTCATGGCACCTCCTGTTTTACTGTTTATATATACAGTATTATCGGATGGGTGCATGCCAGTCAACGATGCTATAGTAAGTTTTTTGTAGTGTGCTGATATTCGTAAAATTTTACCGAAGCAGGGCCTTTTGCAGCCTGGCAAGGAGATTCGCTGTTTCATCCTGTCAATCAAAATGCACAATCCCACCGTTCTGTCAACGGTCTAAATCATACCGTTCCTTATTACGAAAATTTTCTGTACTGTATTTTTGAACTGAAAATCAGAACCGATTTTCAGTTCAAATATCGCTTAACTACAATGTCTTAACTCTGTCAAGATACGATAAGTACTGTTCAATATAATTAAAATTATTGGTACGTTAATTTCGAACAGAAGAAGAGTCATCTGTTTCATAGTTAGGTTCCAGTGCCGACAAAATTGAAGTGAAATCACCGATACAGGAGCTGCAAAATATGGAAATAAAAAAGGCCAAAAGCACGCCAATGCTTTCAGCCTTTTGCACACCAGAAGGTGTTTTTATCAGAAGTGAAATTCATTGCTGAACTGCACAACTTTATGTTTCGCGACTTCATTGTAGATGCAGATTCGGCTCTAGGTAAAGAGACTATACCGGAGAGCAATTATGCTCAGACACCTCTTTTTTGACCGCTATGGAAACGCAAGACCCTATCTGACTCCATTGGTTTGGGTCATGAAAATCGCCTTAAGCTCGCTGTTTAAGTGGCTTCTGGAGCGTTTTATTAAATAGTAAAAAAGGGGGGGGCAAATGCCCCCCCCCCTTTGTCTGAAAATCAAAGCCTCTCTGTCTATTATCAGACTGGCGTTTGTTTCCGGTCATGCAGCCGCTTCACTCTGCTCATTGGGCTTTTTGACATGCTTCTGCAGTCGTCCTGACCATCCCTCCCAGTAATGTACCGGGGTAAGCAGGACCCTCCGCCGTTCGTCACATAATGCGTTCCCTATAACAACCTCCCCGGGTATACCGCAAAGCGACAACTGGATATAGGCCATGCCCGCCGCCAGCGGGTCGATGTCAGTTACCGACACCCACAGATACCTGTGAGGTGAATAACCTGCCTGCCGGAGCATGCTGGCAAATGCCAGCGTCATGGCGCCGGCGCCGCACGCCGGTTCAGCAAACGTGATAAACGGCTTATCCCTGAACAGCTCCTCGGGTCTGCCGAGCTGCATCTGCGCCATCATCAGCGCCACGCTCCACGGCGTGAAATACTGATCTTTGCCTTTGTCACCCAGCTCCAGCAGCATGTAAATGCGCCCGAGAAAGTCACAGGGCTTTTCTTCCAGGCCGTTCACTACGCAGGCCAGCAGTCTTGCCATCGATGAAACGTCCTCTTTTTTGTATCTGGCCACGATGGCCATGTACTTCTGTTCACGCTTCTCACAGAACTGCAGGCCATTCTGAAGTGCAATAACGCTACAGCTGATGAAGTCGGTAAACACCTGGAGGCGCCGGGTGCCCCGGGCGATGGAGTTAAAAAGGGAGATGAACTCTTTCTCATTGTCGATGCGGACGCTCATGCGTGTTTCCTCAATAAAAAAGGGGGAACACGCCCCGTAAGGGAAACGATGTTCCCCCTCGGGTGAAAAAGCAGCCACAGCAGATGCCGTGGCCATTGTCTGACAGACCTGAGATACCGGTCTGTCGGTGGGTAACGTCATGCGCGAACGTCGGCGTAATGTGCAACGGCCGGAGTGACAGGTGTGCCGGCTTCAGCACTGAACTGATACAGACGGGCCCCTTCACTCACCGGATACTGCACTTCATCCTCCGGATAAGGGCCGCTGTCGACGTGGTCACCGCGGTCAAAACAGTGGTAACCCGACGTGCCGGCATCCGGAGACAACCAGTAATGACGGATTTCACAGTCAAACTTCTGCGACATCTGCCCCATGACCTCTGCCGACGGCGGATACCATGCAGATGAGAACGTCAGCTTCAGCGAGCCGATATCGTCACGACTCCACTCCAGCCGGTGCCCCGCCGGAAACTCCGTCCCGTAGAGCTGGGTATAGAGTTCTGACGTGGTACTGAGGCCACTGAACAGACCGCTGTCCCCATTGAGCTCGGTGGCCAGACGTGACGGCATCACCATCAGCATGTCGCACGGACAGGTTGTGTCCGGTTTTATACTGAGCCACTCCCAGCGCTCCTGCGGGTCAAACTGACCGCCCGCAGAGGCGACGCCGAACCAGTCGGCGTAGTGAACGGCCATAAGCCGGGTAATGGTCTGGCGGGCTACATGAGGGATACTCTCCCACTTAATGTCGCCGATGCCGGACTGAACCCAGATTTTGTCCATTCGCGAGAGCGTTGTGCCGTCAAGCCAGGCATCCTTCTCAAGCAGCTCCAGGAAATGCTGAAATGCCTGGTTAGGTGACGTGCCGCCCCCGGTGCCTGATGAAACCAGCTCCGGATACGCACGGTATTCCGTTGCCTTGACGGGTTTGAGCATACCGGCACAGCCGGCGAGAAACAGCTTTATGGCCTGCCGTATGGCGTGGCGGTAAAGCGGCACTTCGGTTCCGGCAATCCACGACTGCATAACGTCGATGTCGGCAGACTTACCGGTGATTTCCAGACGGTTTTTGCACCATGAAAACATTGTTGTACTCCTCTTTTACGTTTAAAAAAGAGGGCATCTCCCTGAGGAGAGTGCCCTCAGGGGGATGATGGCGACTGACGTCGCCGGGGTTAATTACGCTGCTTCAATCCGGGTTTCACCCGGCAGCTTCAGCAGATACTCCGACGCTTCCCGGGCAAGCCGGCAGGCGCGGAAAAACGCTTTTTTGTCATTACGGAGCAGTTTCAGCCATTCATCTACATAGCTGTCGTGCTGGACCCTGCCTGCTATTCCCAGCTGTGCGCAAAGAAATGCAGTGCCGGTATCGGCAATAAGCTCTTCCAGGGCATACACCGGGTTATCAAACCTGCGGGGCTGGGACGTTATTCCCTCACGGCCGAGACGACTGGCGTGACCGGTGGCATGAACAAGCTCATGCAGTACGGTGGCCATGTAGTTCGGCGGTGACTGAAAAAAACCTTTTTCAGGCACCACGATGGTGTCAATGCAGCTGATGTAGTCGGAACGGTTAAGCCCGTGATGTGTACCCATTACCCCGGTAGCACTGAATATTTCACGGACCTGATGCTGAACACTTAACGCATCCGGTACACAGGGCGGAGCAGACATCGTTTCAGGCAGGTCTTCACACTGCGCAACGTTAAAAAGCTGCAGCGACCGCACTCTGACCTGCGTGTCCCCGTCTTCGTGCCCCTTACCATGACCGCCGTGGCGGGGACGCCGTTCAGACGGTTTAAAGATGATGGTCAGCGAGCTGCGTTCGCCCTTCCTGACCCGTCCGCCGGCAACTTTTGCCTGCTGATACGTGAGCCAGCAATCGGTGCTGTAACCTGCCTCTTCAGCGGCCAGCCACAGCAGCGGCATATTGACGCCGCTGTAGGGTCTTCCCGTGACGGCATTGACCGGGAGCCCGAGGCAACGGTCCTTCTGCCCCCGGCGCCATGGCCGGCGCCAGGGTGGCACGCCGTTTTCCAGTGCGGTGATGATTTTGTCGGTGACCTGCTGATAAAGGTCAGTCTGTTGTTCAGTTGTGGCCTTGCGACCGGCAGTTTTTTTCTTCATGAGATGCGCCCCTTAAAAAAACGACGCATCTGCCCGGTGGCGGACAATGCGCCACGGTGAGTGGATAATTCAGTAATGGCGGAAAGAGCCGTCAGACTTCAGCGATTCGATGTCGGATTTGACGCGGCGTACGGCGCTGTCAAACCACTTACGGTCTTCAGGTTTAGCCCGTTTAGAATCAACGCGAATAACCCTGTCGAGCACGTTCAGTGCCTGTGTACGCCAGCCGAGACGCTCAGCATTGCTCACGCAGGCGCGAAGATGCAGACGGGACTGGTCATAAAGCCACTGAATGTGATGGCGGTAATCCGCAACCGGTAAATATTCCTTCAGAGGCGGCTGTGTCTCTTTATAAATGGTCAGTGATTTAGCGATCTGATTAATGCCGGGTTGCATGAATAAATCGTGATGTTCATTCAGCACGGCATCGTAAATTCTCTGGTCCAGGAAGGTGCTGAAAGAAAACGCCGGCCCGGGTATTAAGGCATCACACAGTGCTGACCAGTCAGCATCCCTGGAGGGATTGCATCCGGCAGCCCAGGCTTTCAGCCATTCCGCGCAGCCATTGTCATCGGGTACACGGACATAAATCCCCAGATTCTTTTCAAGTATCAGCGGACGCCCTTTGCCCTGATTCTGTGTCAGCAGCGGACGAAGTTCAGTTGAAGTGAAACGGATCATAAGCGCTCCTTAAAAAGGAGGTGACCTCCCCGTGAGGGAAGGTCCCTCCGGGAAGTGTCATTCAGTTAACATCAGTCAAAGCGGTAACGAAGTTCCGCCATCTGCTGCGCCATCAGCCGCCCGGCCCTGAGGGCCTTACGGGCTGTTGCGTACGTACCGGTGCCAGGGAGCTGGACTGTACGCCAGTCACGCTGGGTAAAGCCGGTGCGACGCAAGATAACGGGCGTAAACCCGTTCTCTGTCGGCACGACGTCGGCCTTAAAGCTGCAGCGGCCGCTGCGGTTGGTAAACCACTCAGCCTGCTGTTGCTGCAGAGCGCCGGCAAGCCGGTTGAGTGCGCCTGAAAGGCGGGTGATAAGTGAAAGCATTATACTGCTCATGGTTTTCTCCTGATTAAGCGCGGAGAAACCATCGCCGCTGTGGCGGGGAGGTTGTCCCCGCGCGGGTTAAAGCCTTTGTCAGAAACTGACGCAGGCCGGTGGTTAATCACTAACCAAAATCGTGGTAGTAAGCGTTACCCGAATCCTGCGGGGTAAAACGCCGGCTGGCAGAAATGTTAACACTCACATTCCCTGCCACAGGGTGACAACGGTGTCTGAACTGATGGAAATAACATTCTTCAGTTCCGCCGGACGGTGATGCCAGTGTTTCAACGTACTCCCAGTCTTCGCCGCCGTTGTATGTCTGCCCGGGGGCGTTGAGAGAACGGTTAAAAGGGTGCTCCGCAAGCCTGTTCCACATACGGTGCCACTCTTCGCTGTTGTGCTTAACCAGCAGTGATATTTCAGAAGCCTGAGCGTTCATCGACAAATCCTCTTAAAAATAAGGGAGGATTTGTCTCCGCAGGGAGATAAATCCCCGCAAGGGTAAAACAGACCTTAGGCTGTTCACCATTCGCCATAACGCTCCCATTCGCGTTCGTCATACATCCGGCCTTCTTCGTCCTTAACGGCACTGCCGAAAAAATACGTCCAGGCGGCTTCATCAATGTTTCTGGCCATGTGGCAGAGGCTTTCAAAGAAAGACTGCCAGGATGCCGGCACGAGTTCACGCACAGACAGCTCCGCCAGGTCCCGGGCAACGTCAGCCATTTCCCAGACATAGTATGGAAAACCGTCTTCATCAGTATCGGTGTTAAGACCAAGACGACGATGCGCTGCAATAATCAGCAGGTCACCTTCAGCTTTGGCCAGTGCAACTTTGTAAGCGTTACGTTCGCCGGCACTGATTTGAAAATCTTCGGTAAGCGTTAATGCGTTCATAAAGGATTCCTTAAATCATTGGGGAACCCTGCCCCTGACGGGGACAGAAGTCCCGTTAGGGTGAGAAACGGTTCGGTTAATAAGGCGGTCAGACGATGTCAGAAGCATCAACGCTCTGATAAAACATTGCACGCAGTTGCTCTGTAGCGTTGTCCAGCGCTTTGTCCTCTCGGGACCGGGTAGCGCCTTCATGAAAAGCCGCATTCCAGTGAAGACTGTGAACACTTGTACCAAGGAGAGTAAGCTCGTTCACTGCCTCTTCGGTAAAGGCATGTCTGATGTAGCCATGCTCAGTCGCAAAACCAACTGTGAGCGCGACATGTCTCAGAAACGTCAGGTAGTCAGGAAGGCCGTCAGCAGGAACCTGTGAGTCTGCGTCGACCATGAGTCTGTAATCCAGGCGAGCGTTAAGCTGAGTTTTGACGTAATCCACCAGGATTTTTGCTGAAGCTGGCGAATCACAATTCAGTAACGTAATAGGGTTGATCATTCTGGTGTAATGCATGGGTACGATCCCTTAATAAAAAAGGGAACCGTCCCGGAGGGAAAGTATCCCTCAGGAGTGAGTATCAGGCACAGAATGCCGGATGAGTAAAACAGGTGTATGGGAGTGTAATGCGAAGTAGAAAAGGACCTTAACCGCAGGGGTCTCTGTTTTCAAAGGTTAAACAGATTTGTTACCGCCCGAAAGCGTCATCTCTCAGGTAATGATGACATTGGCATGTGATTACCCGAAGGCGTTCCTCTCAAATCACCGGAACATTAGCAGTTGTCGAGATGACAACGGTTAGCAGAGAAAATGTACTCCAGCGCACGGTCCAAATCAACAACGCCGGAGTGAATTTTATGAAGATAACCAGGACGCTTTCACCGTCTCGCACCGATTCCCAAACCAGGCGTCTGCCATAATGGCATCGGGATCACACTGCTGCAGGTAGGTTCCTTTTTTAAGCAACGTGGCTAAAACTGCTGAAAGAGGAATGGTAAACTCACCCGCCGTAATGTTTTCAATGCTGTCGCGGTTACACATCTTTAATGAACCCGTAAATATAAAACCTGTTTCTGAAATGGCAGTCGCGCAACTGAAGTCGATACCGTCATCAAAATAACGGTTAACTGTCGCAAACGTATCCGTTTCATTAACCGGTGAAAGACAACTAAACGTAATACTGATTTCTGAGGGTGGTATTTCAGATAAGCTTATTTCGTTAATATACTCAACAGATAAGATGGTGAAAGTTATAACGGGTAAATTTTTCACAGTACACCTCATGATTAATCATCAGTCCATCAGGGACTGGCAGTAAACATTTCTGATATAGGTTCCACGTCCGTCACCATGTCCGAGGTCCATCGAGGTAAGTGCAAGTGATTCGTCTTTCGAAAAACCTCTGGCAAGGTGATATCTGAAAGCATCTTCCGCGTAACTGTAACGTAAGCTGTGTGGTGTCTCATGCCCCCCGTTCATTTCGGTCCGGAGCGTATTTCTGTAATAGTCCATCGCGGTTTTTAAATCGGGTTTATCAATAATCTTACCGTTATTTTTTTCTGCGTGTTTAATGGCACGGTTAACAGCCTCCAGAACTTTATCCCTGTCGACGATGGTGGTCTGCCTTGCACGTCCCCCTTTGGTTCCGAAAATAACTTTCAGGGTCTTATCACCCCGTTGTAATGCTTTCAGCCAGGTATTTAACGATTTTGCTGACTGAATAGCTTCTTCATTTCTCAGTCCGATATAACGAGAAAGACATACCGCCACGGCAACGCCTTCACTTTTTTTCTCAATATTCTGAAGAATCTCGATGTAGCGCTCGTCAGAAACAGATTTTTTTGTGCCCATGCGACTCGTGTCTGAAATACCCAGACTTTTATTATTCAGTCGTTCATGTGAAGGGTCAGCCAGTTTGTGTTTACCGGCATTACGGAGCATTACCCGTATTGCCGACATTTCATTCTGACGGGTTCGCCGGGAAACCTCATCAGATGCCCGGCTGTTCATATATAACTCAATGTGGCGGACCTTGAGTTGTGATACCGAGCTTATCTGAATATTGAGCGCGGCGAGACGCTCTGCAAAACGGTGCATAATTCTGGAATAGTCATCCTGCTTTTTAAAGCTCCCTCCGCTTTTACGGATTTCAGCGGCAAGTTCCTGCTTTAACAGTTTTTCACGTCTGGACATCTGTATCTCCTTAACAGTTTTGCCACGTAAAACAGCATTACAGGCAGATGTCGTTTTCTGCCGTTCCGTGAAAACGGCAGAAAACGACACCCGCATTACCCTGGCGACACGGTTTGAGTTCGCGCATCCTGCGTCGTAATGAGTACCTGAGCACCAGGGAAGTGCAAAGTGTTGAGGTTTTGAGAGGTGTCAAATCAGTGTTCTACACTGACCGCAGCTTACGCTGTACCTGTTTCCAGGTCGCCCCCGACATCATCCTCCGATGATGTCGCCGATTCGGTATCTCATTACATAACTATTCCTTAAATAACAATGTGATAAAACGGATTCGTTTTGCGTTTTTCACTGGGTTGATAAAATTGTGTTCGTCTTCTCACTTCGTTTCACGTTGTAGTGAAGGAAGAAAAGGTACGTAAAATGCGCGTTCAGGACATGTTTTCGCGCGCGTCACTTGGTACTCGTTTCACTCGAACGCAAGTGACGCCGCGCTCCTCTGCTTTCAATGCAAACGTGGAAGATGCCCAAATGTTCCAAATGGTCATACCCGCGTTGCAAAGTTCGCAGCAGCCCTTCAGCGTCAGTGCATAAAGAAAAGTGAAAGCGATACGGCCGAAACCGTAATCAGAAAATGCCGGAAATGGCTTTGTAAAAGAAAGGACCTTTATCGCATCGCGATCTTCGTTCTCAAAGGTTAAACGAAGTTACCGCCCGAAGGCTCCGTCTCTCAGGTCATGACGGTTTTGGCAGTGCAATCACCCGAAGGCGTCCCTCTCAGATTGCCGGGACATTGGCGTGTTGCTAAAGCAACGGTACTACAACGGGAATGTTAGATCGTTATGAGATCCATTTACAAGATAAATATTATAGATGCATGAGGGTAAAAATATGGGAACAGCCCTGAAGACAAACCGTAAAACGAACCTTTACACTAATGACTTCAGGGTTTGGGATTTTAAGACAGAAAGCGTGAGCGGAAATGAGGCAAGTTCCCCCATGTTTTTGAGTACTCTAAATCGAATAATTGCTTTGCAGAAGCAGCGTTTAAATGACTGTAGGCTTCTTCATAGAATGATTCGACTCTTTTGTCATTAATGGTAATATTTGAAACGGGAAATTCAATAATACCAGTAGAGGAACGGTTAATTGCAATCCATTCTTCACCTTCCATCTGATCGCTGGGGAGGGTGAGGTAAGAATACAATATATCTTCTATTGGTATATTAAAATTCAAAGATATGGAACCGTAACCGCCTTTATCGTTAGTATCAGTAAAGGAGTTTGCCACATCCATGTGTACGGGTATCTTTTCGTAACCAAGAATATTTGCTGATGCTTTATAAAGCATCAGTAAGCTACCATAGCTCATCCCGTCAATTCCGAATTGCGATATCCTGACTCTTTTACTTATATGGTTTGGTATTCCTTTTGGGGCAATCTCGCGCCTTAAGTTAACATGAGTAACTCCTGCGGAATTTAAAATCCTCTGTTTATTAACGTAAACTTCATTTAGCTCAGAAATGATTTCTATTGATTGTAACTCACTGAGCGAGTCTATTAAACCTCTAACATTGCGATCATTCCTGTACCATGAGTATATCCTGTCATTTTGAATAGGTAGTTTAGAATTTTCAAATAAAATTGAAATGAACCCCAGTAAAATTGCATACCCATTTCTTTTCTTTTCACAAAAACCAGTAATGAATTTATATTGATCAACCTTACTTCCATAGCCAATACAAGCAGCAAGAATTTCGTTTTTTATACGAATCTTTGAGTTAATCAGGCTTCTGTCCAGTTTAAAGGTTTTAAATGAGCTCATTTCTACTCCAGCCTGGCTTACATGAAGAATCAGTTTTTTTTATACGTTATCCAGCTTGCTTGCTGAAAGATAAACTTTGTAATCAAATGAGAAATTGTCATGGTTCTAAGAATGATGATTTTCACCGGCTTAGCCTTGAAAACCGGAGTGCCGAGAGTTGTACAAAAACTTGCCAATTCAGCTGTCTTTAAAGTACTCTGAGGTTGGACGTTTACCATAGTATCGGAGGCAAATTTCATGGCCAGCGACTGGAATGATGAGCTTGATAAGTACGAGAATGGTCGGAGCTTTGGTGAGGATTTGAGAGATTCTGTTAGAGCAGCTTTTTCTGCAACTACTTTGGTTTCTTCCATAACCAAAGCTGCATCTAAACCATGTGATGAATATAAGTCATCTTTGAAATACAGTTGGGAAAAAGAGGGCTTTTTTAAAGAGAAAGACGGTTTTTAACAAAGCGGCGAAATGATATCGCCGCTTTTATTTACACGATTTTGTTACTTTATCACTCCTTTGACACCTTGTGTGGCTATCCCTTGAGCCTTTTTCCCTGCTTCGGCACCTGCATCCATAGACATTTTAGCTCCGTCTGATAAATGACTTGCCATAGAACCAATTTTTGCTCCTGCCCATCCAAGCATCCCTACCCAGAACGCCGGAAACACCACATACATCATCCCCAGTACCAGGTTCATGATCCATCCGTCACGCGGTGAGCTGAGGAAGTCCGCAATAGGCTGTCCCGAAGCCAGTCCGCCTGCCGCAAGGTTTGAGTAGAGGATGGTGATAAGTCTGTCATCCAGCCAGCCCGCCAGTGCCCACCAGAACGTGATGAACTGCAGCGCAAACAGCGCAAACGAAATCGTTACTACTGTCTTTGGCTCATAAGCACTGAACATCATCAGCACGGGGATGACAATGATGATCATCATCTGAAGCAGCGCCTGTATCATCGGCAGCGCCTGCTTGAGCGCATCAAAGCCCGGCAACGCCTCAACCTGCTTCATGCCCAGCCCGACCGTAGACGTAAACCGTGACAGGCTCCCTCCGATACCACTCGTTGTGTCCGCACTGCCGGACATGTAGGTGACGCCGCTCCCTGAAATTTCTGCGTTGCTGGGGCTGACCAGCCAGCGCAGCGCCGGCTCTTCCCACTGTGTGCCCGGGAACTGTCGCTGGAGCTCTTTTCGGGTTGATTCGCTGAAGCTGGCCAGTACACGCTTGCGCAGTCCGTTGCTCCCGTCTGACCACCATGTTTTGCACGTCGGATATCCCCCCTGGCCTGTATCCGGATAGCCACTGTCACGACTGCTGCTGTAGGGCCACTGGCTTCGTGGCGTCATGGCCGTGTAATAGTCGTAATAGCCCGAGGTATTGAGAAAATAGTCGCTGCCAATCCAGCCGACCGAGTTGATGGTGGCGTCGCTCAGCTGGCTGTTGCTGTTCTTCAGCTTAAAATAGGCACGGGAGTAGCACTGGTTTGCGAAGTCCTGGACCTCCTGCAGCACCACCGGGTCGCGCAGTTTTGTGTTCTGCACGTCAAAGCGCAGCTGCCGCAGCTGCGTGCCGCAGGGAATGGAGGCTATCATCGCCTGCGTGGTGCCTTTCGACATCGCATGCAGCAGATACCACCACACAGGCACTTCAGCCGTGCGGCCGTCGAAGTCGTTAACCAGCCCTTTATAGCCGGAGTTCTGCGGCGTGGGTACGCTGAAGCCGCACTGTTTCGCCCGCGAGTCATCAAACTTGATCGTGCTGATATCCACCGGCAGCAGCGGAACACAGCAGAACAGCATGACCACAAACGAGACATAGATAGCGTGCTCGATGCGCGGGAGCGCCAGAACGCCTTTGTTTCCCTCATCGGCCCCTTCCTCACGCACCTTCAGCCACACGCCGAGTACTTTAAAAATCAGCGGCAGCGCGAACAGACCGGTGCTGCTGAGGATGCCCCACATCGAGTTGTTGAGCACCCAGCCAAACAGGATGAGGAAGTACTCCAGGTAACTGTTCGCCGTCATCTCAGCCTCCCTGAACTGCGTTAGACCAGGCCACATACTCCGTGACCAGAAGATAAATGATGGCAAGGCGCTCCAGGCGCGGCAGGCCTCCGGCTGCGTCCGGCCAGCGCTTAAGCAGGCGCGGCCGCAGCTTCATGATCCAGATGCACCCGATGAACACGTACATGCACAGTCGCCAGGCAAACATGATCCACCGGCTGTCGTAGAGCCACTTCTGAATAAGATGGCCATCAGGGTCATACGCCATGAACACCGATGCCAGCCCAAACATCGCGGCCATGGCCACAACGGTGCTTAGGAATATCAGCAAAATGCGGCCGGTGAGGCCAATCAGGATTCTGCGCTTCATGTCAGTTGCCTCCCGGCTGAGGCTGGCCCATCTGGCTGAAGCCCTGGTCCTGATTGCCGGCTTTCTGCTGCAGCTGGTTGTCCTGATTACGTTCGCCCTGACGCTCAAGCGTAGTGAGCAGGCTGTTGCTGCTGATGGATTTGCGCAGCTCCATTTCGTTACGCAGCGCGTTCAGCTCGCGGTCGAGCGCATCCACGCGACGGTCACCCTCGGCGATAGCCTCAGGCTGTTCGGCCGCATTCGGCTCAGACTCACCGGTCGTCAGCATGCGTCGCATGGTGAGTGCCGCCTCAACCGTGTCAGCCATGGCCAGCTCACCCGCCAGTCGCTGCACCAGTGCGGCCCTGTCCGGGTCATCACGCAGCGCCTGAATCACGCCGCGCGTGACAACGAGGCTGCCGGTTTTGAGCGCGGCCAGATTATCGGCCGTGGGCTGCAGCTGACCGTTAACCAGCTTGCTGAGCTGCTCCAGGTTGGTTTTGGTGGCGTCCTCCAGTACCGGCGAGAAGCCGGTGCCGGCAACGGTGCTGCCCGGCTGGTTATCCGCGCCGCCGCTGGTGCATTCGCTGGTTTCACGGCAGGTGCGGATAGAGCGGTCGCCGAGCACCTTCACTACGGCCGCAGCGGCTTCATCGGAGGATTTGTAGCGCTGGCAGACCGTACCGTTGCAACTGGATGAGCCTACGCTGCTGTTGCTGGTCACCGGCAGGCTGTTCATCATGTTGTAGCCGGCTTTTGCCAGGTCACGCGTGGGCTGAATCGCCGGCTGTCCCTTGCCGCCGCGTTTCTGGCCACCGACCCAGGTCACACCTTCTTCGCCGGTGGCCTTCTGCAGTTTCTGGTCGCTCGATACCGCATCACCGCCGCTTGATGCCACGATGTCTTTATACTCTTCAGACACGGCCGCCTGCTGCCACTTACTGCCCAGAGTGTAGTCGGCCAGCTTTTTTGACATGTTCTGGCAGTTGAGCTGGGCCTTGTCGAAGTTCAGGCCCGCCTGCAGCACGCCGTTGGTGAGCATTTCATACAGACCCGGATTGGCACGCTGAATGGCCATTGCCGGCATACTCATCACCGCGCCGGTCGCACCCTGAATGACGTTACCCATGAGGTCCTTAAATCCGCTGGTGATGCCATTGAGCTGGTTACCGACCGTGGTTTTCAGGTCAAAGTTACCGCACATCAAATCACTGCTCCAGCCGCCGTCCAGTCCGAGGCGCGACATGTTGCTGCGCGTTGAGGGCGGCGAAATGACCGAGCCGCCGCCGATGGAATAGAACAGACCGTCGTTGATGGCGCCGCTGACGCCGGCGCCCTGGGAGGAAAGCGTGGTATCGATGGCCAGTGCCGGCATCACCAGGAAAAGGAGTAGCGTGCCCGTGGCCACGCGCAGTTTTTTAACGCTGAAATTCATCATGCTGTGTGTCCTTATTAAAAGTCGGTGCTGTACAGGAAGGTCTGGCCACGTCGCTTACAGCAGCTGTGGCTGCCAGAGTGCCCAGGCGTAGTCGCCGCTTTCCGCCGTCTGGCCCCCCGTATCCGGAAAGACTGCGCAGCTCTGCGACAGCTGCGGCGAAAGCCGCTGCCACTTGTGATTTTTTGTACCAGTGTTTTCGGTAACGGGGTCAGGTGGCCAGTAGCCCGGAGACCGCTGGCCAACAAGTGGGGTGTAGACGTGCAGCTGTCCCTCGCGGGTGATGATGTCGGCGACGCGCTGGACCACGACGGCCGCCGATTTGTAGCTGTCGGTCTGCGTCACAAAGCCGCTGCGGGGATAAACGTTGCCCCACATCTCGCCGGCAAACGTATTCCCGATTTCACGCTTTCCGGGGATGAGCGCTTCCGGATAGAACGATTCGGGAATGCCCGTTCGCCAGGCCAGTGCATCCATGGCGCTGACAAAATACGGTACGAACGGCGTGGCGGCTGAGCGGCAGGAGTAGCCCGGCACCATCCCGCCGATGAGCGACGCCGCCGGGTGGCCATACGCATCGCCGTAGTAGAAATGCAGGTTCTGTTTACGCATGCCCGGAGCCTTCATCTCCTGACGGCCACCGCCAGCAGGCACGCCGGCGAGACCGCCCGACACCAGGCTTTCAGCGCCGCCGGCCGTGGCGCTCACGGCTGACATTTCGGTCCACGGGTTGTCGCCAGGGTTAAGGTAGGCAGAGACCACGGCTTCCGGAATGTAGTGGGTGACTTTGACCGAGGTTTTCACCGTGCAGCCAAAGGGGGTGCAGAGCAGCCAGTAACAGATACCGCTGATGCGCCAGCTGATACAGTCCGGGCTCATGGCGCTGGAGACCAGGCTCGCGGTGTTCACGCTGGCAAGCGTGCCGGTGCAGGTAAACAGCGTGGCCAGCATCAGCCGGCGGGGACGGGAAAGGCGTATGTTCACGGCTGTTTCTCCCGCCAGGCATCGAGCTTCGCCCGGGCGGCAGTGACGTCGGTGGTGCCGTACACCACCCATTTATCGTCGAACACCACGGCAGGGTACTTTTCCAGCCCCAGTGACCAGGCGTGTGCAACGCCGGCATAGCTCGCCGCTAAGGCCTGCTGATCCTGACGGAACGCCGGGGAGGCGATGACTGCACGGGCCTGCTGCTCAGCCTGCGCCGGGTTAGCGGAGAGCGGACCGAATAACTGTGCCTGGAAACGGTCGGGCGCGTCCAGCTCAGTGAGGGTGACGTCGGGACTCAGTTCGCCGGTAACGGGGTGCGCATGGTCGGTATAAATCACGGTGCCGGCGTGGGCTCCGGTTGTAAGAAACAGAGTGGTAAGGCAGCAGAGGGGGATTTTCATGAGGGGCACTCCCTGAGTGAATGATGCCCTCAGGGTGCGGTTTTAGCGCGTAAGGTTCAGCAGTTAACTCTTAAACCGGAAATCATAATTCTTTACCAACTCACCACTCACAATAAACTCCGCAATTCACAAATGTCCGCTCTGTGCCAGGAGCAGAAGTTGGCCTGACCAGCGCCGTCGATTAATACATCTAGAAATAAGAATGAATTCTGAACTTGCGCTATTCACTCACTAAAGAGCTGATGACCCTTCAGCCTGTCCGATTAGTGCAAGTTACTGAGAAAAGGTAAAGCGGCCGAATAGCCTAGAAGAAGGCTACCGGACTTGGCATTAGCTGGTTAGGATAAGCATTTTTCACCCATCCTAATTATTTGATTTATTTGATAAAACTTTGTGGCATGTGAAAGTTACATGTTGAGTATTAACTTCTTGTCTGGTATGGTCTTGTTTTGTCTCAGGTGCGTAATATACTGCAATCTTGATCATTACATAATAAGAAAGGTTATTAGCGATGTCTGATATTGCTGAGATACAGAGGAAATTGTTGAATATTGAAGCGGAGGCCTTCGGTACTGCAAAAATTTTTGAACGTAGAAAAAATGTCTTAGGATTGCCAAGAATGCTTCTGACTTTTTTTGGCATTGCAGTTCCGTTGACAGTGGGAAGTACAGCATTGTCTTTTGGCTTAGACTCCAAAGTTTTTCCTTACCTACTGTCTTTACTAGGTTTTGTATCAACGATACAGATAATAACTGCACTGTGGTCTATCATATCTAAGTGGGATGATAAGTATATTTTTTATAACGAGTCCCAAAAAGAAAATACATCAATCTACAATGAAGCAAGAAAAGCAAAGGAAGATGCAAATGAGCAAAACAAAAAAGATTCTGCCTTAAAACTGAAAGAGCTTCAATTAAAATCAGAAAATAGAGAAAGATTAGACCTTGATTATAGTATTTCTGATGCAGAAAAAAGATATGCAACGAGAGCAAGAAACTTATATTACAAAGTACCTTGCCATGTATGTCAAAAAATACCAAAAAGTATGACGCCTGATAATTGTGATGGCTGTGGTAACTACAAACTATACAAGAGCAAATAAGGCTAAAAAATGAATAATGATACACTGATAAAAAATTTCCTGAATGCAGGATATGAAGAAAGAGTAGCTCTGTTAAAATTCATCAAACAATACTATTTTGACACAAAAAACTTACCTCTTCACGAGGGATTGGAATCGTTTCCAGTAACTGAAAGTTTTAGAAAATCGCAAACCATCAACTTTGCTCCATCAGTTGCTGGGTGCCCAGTGTGTGGTAAGTAGTTCAATAGGGTGGGATAGTCCCACCCTATACTTCTTCTATCAGGAAAAATAATAACGACAAATAAACTCATTCAATATTAATTTTCTCAAAACCTATTCCCACCTTTACTTATTTTTCCATTGATTTCCTACTTAATAGTTTGACTCTATCATTTATGAGTTATTATGGCATAATTATCTAATTTTTCTTCTGAGAAAAAATCATTTCCCACTGCTCATAACTATGCCACTAGCCTAGGATAGTTGCAAATTGCAATTTATAAGTTCGGACGTGTTCATAGCAGGTTTGCAGTCACTGGATCCGCTGTTTGCTCTAACGCTAACTTCTGCTCTTCGCTCATAGCGGACCTTGCCACTCGAGCATGTCTGCTCTGTGCCATTAGCGGAAGTAGCTAGAAACACTCTTTTATGATTACCGTGGAGCAGGTCACATATTACCTCTCGCAAGGGAGGCTAAATTTAACGTACAAATCAAATTTGCTGAATTTTCAATGTAATTACCTCAACTCATGATCTTTACATGAGTAAAATTTATGTATAGATTAATCTAAGTTAAAAAAGATGCTTTTAGTGTTTTAATAACATTTAACTCTGGGAATAAAAATCATGACCGTCCATATTTTTAGAAATAATGATGAGATAGGAAAGTTGGAAGCGGAAACAGATTCCTTTCTTGATTCATGTTTTTATGAAAGTAATATATTTAATGGTTTATTGAATTTCGACCATTCAGTAAACAATCCTGACTTTACTCGAAGAATAATTGTCGGTAGAACAGGAAGTGGTAAGTCTGCTCTTTTAAGAAAAATTATGGCAGCAGAATCCATAAAGACGCATGATAAGATTGAGGCTGAAAATACAATATTTGAACATATAAAAAACAATGTTTTCATATCCAGTCTCAATGATAAAGGTATCGATCTGAGGGTTTTTTTTAAGTCTTTATGGCTTCACGCTCTTTTGATAAAGGTAATTCCTGCACTTCATAAATCGAGCCTGCAAAGCTTTTTTGAGAGAGTGCAAGATCTTGTTGGTGGCAAAAAGAAATCTTATAACCCCGAGCTTGCAAATGAATACTTAGAACAATTCAAAGATGTCTTCTTTAATGATAAGGCTTTAGTAGAAATAAGCAACAAAATGGAGCGCGAATTATCGCCTAAACTTGCGCTGAAGGGCCTGGAACTTGGGGGGAAATTCCGCAAGGAAGATGCACAAAGAATTCAGTCAGAAACTTCCAGCTATGTAAGCAGAGAGCTGATAAGAAAACAAAAAGAGTTAATTAAGATTTTAAATGATGAATTTTCCGAAGCTGCCCAGTTTAGAATTGTAATAAGCATAGATGATTTAGACAAATCTTGGTTGAGTTCAAGTGATATTCGTTACGATTTCATCAACGCTTTACTGGAAGCTTTTAGAGAGTTGTTAGATATAAAATCCGTCAAAATACTAATTTCCATTAGAACTGATATTTTAATGGGAATATACAATAAAACTCTTCGGCAAGATGAAAAAGACCAGTCTTTGATATATGCTGTATCATGGAACAAAGAAGAAATAAGAGAGATTATTGACACAAGGATAAATCACTTAGTAAAAAATAAATACCAAGGTTCAAAAAGTGTCACTATGAAAGATATATTCCATTTTGACGTTGATGGGATTAGAGCCGATGATTACATTTTAGACAGAACGATGTTAAGGCCGCGTGATGCAATAAGCTTTGTTAATTACTGTTTAAAAGAGTGCAATGGAAGCGTTCAAATTAACAAAGATATTGTTCTTGTTGCTGAAGAAAAGTATTTCTCATCCAGAAAAAGAGCTCTTGTCACGGAGTGGGGCAGCATTTATAAGAATATATCATGCTATTTAGATGCTATTTCTTTATTAGATGAGAAGAAGTTTTCTATCGAGTCCATCGGAGATAACAAAAAAAATGAAATCTCAACCTATGTCTTAGACAGAGGGGCCGGTTCAGCTGAAGATGATCCTATCCATTCGAACGCGGTGTTGAATTTCGATGAATTGATTAAGATTTGGTTTACTATAGGTGTAATAGGCATCAAACGGAGTACTTCCATAACTATTTACTCTTCATATGACAAGCCAGACTTAGACATAACAGATATGAAGAGAAATTTCATCGTTCATCCTTTATTTAACAGATGACATAAACCTTAAGCATTACCCATAAATATAAAATCAGATGACTTAGACATACTCGTTCAAGGGCCTTTTTGGCCCCTTTTTTTATTATTTCAAGCCGTCATTCTGATTTGAATGCCGCCATTCAAGATAATCAAGTTCCCAGTAAAATCCCGCAGCGTCCGCATTGCGCTCTATCATCGCACGCGTCTCACCCTCATAAACGTACGGCTGCCAGGATTCCGGGATGCTGTCTTTTGGTCGGGGATCAGTCTTCTGAACAGCTGAAGCGCTGTCGTCTGCTGTGGGCAGAGGCCGGTATCCACCGGGCTGTTCCCATGTTTTTCGCTGCCAGGCATCCAGCTCCTCTTCATCTGTATCTGTACAGTAGACAAGGTATTCTAAAATTTCCTGCGTGAGGTTTTCAGGGGTTGCGCCGGGAAGGGACTCAAGTAAACGAAGACGGCTGGACGCCATGAACTCTCGCTCTTCCTGCTCAGAGGCTCCAAAATACTCGGTCTGGTCTTTTATAAGCTGCAGGTATTCGGGCGATGCTTTGTAAGCTTCCCACTCTTCCTCGTGAATTCTTTTCTCCTCAGCCCTGCGTTCGCGGGCGACGCTGGCCTCCTCGATCCCCGCAGCCACGAGGTCAGCCCAGTCGACGGATTCGGGTGACTGCGTACCCGTTACTCCGAGCTGCTGATTAAGGAAGGCCAGAAGGTTACCGTCCTCCGGTTCGACAGCCGCCCCGATGTCATCAGCCAGGCTGTCAGCACTGATAATCCCGGGCAGGCCGTTCCTTTCCCGACCGGTGCTGGCGCGTTCAGCCAGGTAACGCTCACTCCACGCCTGGCCTTTCGCGCGTTTACCGGCACCTTCAAGGCTGGTCGTGTATTTCATCAGCCAGACGTGCATAAAATGCTGACGTTCAGCCGCACACTCTGTGCTGATATCGTGAAACCGCTGATAAAATCCCTCATCGTGGCCGCAGTCCATGCTGTCACCTTCATGTGCCACCTCGTGCTCCGTCAGGCTGAAGAGGCGACTGGCCGTTCTGAGCGCGTCGGTTTTAAGCTGGCGCACGATATCAATGTTATAGGCGATGTACGTCTCACCGTCCGTCCAGGCGTCGGCCGACGTCGACTCGCCCAGCAGAATCTGGAACCGCACGCCGCCGTAAGCCCGTGAGGTGCTCCCGCGCTCGCCGCCCGAACACACCCGGGCATACTGGGCCAGGCAGTAGCGCAGCGCCGTCCAGGCCCTGCGGGTTTCCTTATCCAGGGTCTTTTCACTCACCATCTGCGTGCGGTCGACAAAGTTCGCGCTGAGCGTGTCAAAATCAATGAGCTGCAGCTCTGAGCTGAACGGCACTCCCCAGCGGCCGGAAGACGGCAGCTGTGCGCGGTACGCGATGAGGTTGTCGCGTACGCGACGCATGGAGTCCATAAAATCATCCGTGCCGTCGCAGTTAAAGCGCGTCAGCGTCACCGGGTGAATGACCGGCGCGATGCCGGCACGCGCAATGAGCTCCCCGCGCGGGACGTCCCGAGCATACTCAGCCACAGTAAAACAGTTTTTATCGACGGCAGAGGGGTAGTAGCGGCATTTGCGCAGGAAGTGCTCCAGGGTGACGTGCTGTTTGCCCGGGAGCAGCGTAATCAACTCTTCGCCGTTAGCTAGCTTCTGCAGGTCTCCCTCACCGGCAAGCAGCGCCCGGGCGGTTTTCTCACGGCGGGCCTCGGTTTTGCGGTGGCTGCCGGTATTGTCAGAAAAGGCCTGCGCCAGCTCGCTGAATTTTGCTGCTATCTGCTTCCAGACCGTGCAGCTCTTGCGCAGAATCTCAGTCCGCGAAACGTTGAGCGCAATGGCTTTTTTACTCACGATAAGGCCGCCAGCGCCCCAGTTGTGGCCCGGGTCGTGCCGCACAAGCACGCCCTGGTTATAGATGGACACGGCGCCATCTTCGCGCAGGCGATACCAGGCTGCGTCATCCTCAGCATCCCATTTTTCCAGCTCTGGTTTACGGGTAATCACGTTGCCGTTGAGGCAGACCGAGACGGGCGTGTAACGCACCAGGTCCCGAATTTCCTGCATGCATGACATACGCTCCTGAGTGGACATCGGCTCATACCAGTCACCACTGATGGCACACCCCTCCTGAATCTTTCCGGGCTCTGTCAGTTCATATTCATAACCCATTACCCGCGTGTCGACGTCCATCTGCCAGCGCTGCGAGCGCCAGGTTGTGCGGGCATGCGCCATAATCTGGCCACGGCCGAGGCGAAAGCGGCCGTAGGTGGCATCGCCTTCACGGTGTGGCGTACCGAAGCGGCCAAAATAGCGTTTCACATCGTCATGTGTCGCAAAACCACGGCCGTCGTCACGGCAGGTGAAGCCCTCCGGGGTAATATCCAGAATGACGGCGCCCGCGCCGGCATCGACGCTGTTCATGATGAGTTCGATAAGGGCTTTGGCCACTGAGCCGGCCTGGCTGTAGATGATGTGGTGAATGATTTCGGGGTCGAGTTCAAAGGGATGACGCATCAGAATGCTCCTGTAGTGGTGTCAGGGACATATTGCTGAGACGTACTATGATTCAAACAAAAAAATGATAATTTGAAAGAAATAATTACCATCATGAATTCATAAAGTAAACTTTACAGGTTTGTAACTTTACCCGCCCATTTGATTTGATAGATTAAAGGTGCAAACGCTAAATTTGGTTAAGTAAAGTTATATAATTGAAGTTGAGAAATACAAGGTGGCACAGGCTTGTGCTAAAGATAAGCATTAAAGGTGGATAATTAAATGACAAATGCCAGTAGTGATAATCAGGAAGCATCAAAAGAAACAGATGCGGAGTATACGTGGTTCGAAAAAACCGTTGAGTACAAATTTGTACTTGAAGCGAAAAAACTCTGGGGGATTGATTTCCTGGCACCTCTGGATGGAAGTGCTGAAAGGATTGGTGATGCTTTACTTGAGAAAGGAACAAAAAGTTTTATTGTCGAGTTTAAAAAGGATTTGAAGAGCATGTCCTCGGAGTTAGATAAATATAAAGATGGAAATGCAGGGTATTTGCTTACCTGTCAAGAGCTTGCCGAAAATGGTCTGCATCTTTTTAACGCTCACTATATGGTAGGTGGTTTTTTATACGATAGCAGCGACCTCGGATTAAGTATAAAAAAATACTTTCCTGGTGAAGGAAAGCAGGATGAAAAGCATGATTTGATTGGTGGAGAAATAGATAAGGATGAGATATCGGAATTTTTTTCTCTCGAAAGCGGGTTTGATTTAAAATCTCTCGATCTTTACATTGAAATCATGACTAAGCATCGCAAAAGTAAAACAGAGGATAAAAACGGTGGGACTGGCAGCAGTGGTGGGCTTGTAAATAAACAGATAATCGCTGTGGCCAAAGACAAAAAAGCAGTTTCAATGTCTTTATCGTATTTTGAACGGTATCAGGCTGAGTTAATTAAAAAATATAAATTACAAAATAGACAAGGAATAAGTTTCGGGTCGTGACGGTAGTTCAAAAGCGGGCTCTATGCCGCCCGCACCCGCAGCCTCCGTTCCCGCCCGACACCACACACCGGTGCCGGGCGATAACGGAGGGCCTGTTTAATGACACATCTCAGCTTCTGTCGCCCGGTCTATCTCCTTGAGCACCCACAGCATATCGGTCGCATCTGGCACACAAATATTCCAGCGGATACCTGTCCTGTAATCCCCATCAGTTGGCCATAGCGTGTTTCCTGTGACGGTGATGAGAATATCCAGGGCCCTGTTATTGGCACCAGAGAGATGCACGGCCGTGCAGCTGCGTCGCCCGACACGATGCGGATAGACAGATACCAGCAAGGGATGTTCAAGGCGCTGACCTATCTCCTCCCGGAGCTGCACGATGGCGCGGTTATCCGTCTCACCGACCGATGCCTGCCCCTGCGGCGGGACGGTAAAAATGACAGTGGCGATTAAAGCCTTGTCCCCGACAACCCGTGGCGGTGCCATGGTCAGTTTTTTCATAAAATCCCCTGTCAGTGAATAAGACCACGGCTCTCGTCAAGACGACGTGCAACATGGTAAGCGGCCTCAAGTTCCGTACACTTAAATTCATTCATAATGGCCCGGCGTTCTGCTTTCTCTTCTTTTTCCGTCATGCCCAGCGCCAGGTAGAGGCTCGGCGGCACGGCCCGAAACAAGGCCTGCGTTTTAACGGAAAGAATGACGCCCTCGGTATACTTCTGGGGAAGTTTTTTGGCCGAAAGCAGCATGGACTTTTGCTCATCTTTAAGCGTCTTGAAGCGGGCAATCTGCTCAACCTCTGCCGGGGGCATGACCAGACAAATCCACCACTCTGCCATGTTGAGCATTTTTTTGGCCGTGTCCGGAAAGTCCTCAAGGTTCTGGGTAAAAATCCACAGCCAGGTGCCTAACTTACGCCACATTTTGGCGATTTTCGTGGCATAGGGTCCGAGCAGCGGGTTGGTGGTGATGATGTGCCCCTCATCAATGGCCACGATAATCTCCCTTTCCAGATACTGATCGCGCTCGGCGATGTTATTAATGGTGTTCAGCAGGGAAATTACCGCCACGGCTCGCTGGGCCTCATAGCCCTCACGGGCAAGCGTGGCAAGGTCAACGATGGTGACGTCGGCCTCAGGCCACGGCGTGCCTGGCTTGTTGAACAGGTCGCCCTCAAAGCCTTCAGTGAACATACGCAGCGCCTCTGACATCTCCTCGGCGCGTGCGCGTCGGGCCGGCGTGCGTTTCTCCCGACCGTCAGCGCCCTGGCTGACATCATGAGCGATGTCCTGCAGCGCAAACATCAGGTCCTCGGGCAGCATCTGACGGGACTCAGCATAAACCTTACGGGCGGCATTCATGATGGCTTCGCGGATCATCCCCCGGTCGGCACGCGACAGTCTGGATTCCTCTGCGGCTTCTCCACCGGTAATCATCAGGCGGGCGGCAATCTCCATTTCTCCCAGAACGTCACGTTCACCGTCTTCATCATCCTCATCTTCATCCACATCGTCAGCGTCTGTGTCCGGTAAATCTTCCTCGTGGATGAGCAGCTTCTCGGGCTCCACTTCCAGCAACAGGTGTGAGTCAGCAAAGGGTGCCAGCGACACGGCTTTTCCGGGCTTAATGCTGACGCGGTGAACGCTGAGCCCCAGCGATTCGCAGTAATCACCGTAGAGGCCGAAACTGTTGCCTGCTTCGAGCAGGAAAATACGCGGCCGGTAGATGGCCGCCATTTGCGTCATCTTGTCCACCACCGTGGCTGACTTTCCGGCACCGGTCGGACCAAACAGCAACAGGTGCGCGTTCTGGGTGCGGTCCGCTTTGTTCAGCGGGTCAACTGACAGCGGACCGCCGCCCCGGTTAAAAAAGGACAGTCCGTGATGACCTGTGCCGGTATCTCGCCCGTAAACCGGTACCATACAGGCGAAGTGCTGGACAAACATCAGGCGCGTGTACCAGTTCTGGCGGTCGTGCTGCGGGTTAAAGCACATCGGCAGCGCCCGCATGTAGGTACTGAGGGGACTGATATCGTGCTCCGGATTGATCGGCTCCAGTCCGCAGTTCAGCAGCTCACTGCTGAGGTCACGGTAGCGTTTGCTGAGGGCGTCCTCGTCCTGACCTTTTATGAGCAGGGTAATGGCCGCCCGGTACAGCTTGTGCTTGTTGCCCAGGAACGTGCGGGCCGTGGCGGCATCTTCACGCGCACGCAGCGAATCAACGTTCTCTCCCATCGAGTTGCGGCTCAGGCTGGCAAAGTTCGCCTCCAGTTTGTCCTGAGGCTGTACAACCAGCGTCATGGCCAGCACGGTGCCTTCCGGCAGCAGGTCCATGATAGCGTTGATGTTGTCGCCGCGCTTGACCTCGCCGGTGAGGTGTCCGGTCTGCGGACTGTTGCGGAGCCGCGCGACCGGCACCGCTTTGTGCGCGACGTTATCAAACCACCAGATGCCCTTGTCTGCATCGCTGCGGGGGCGGGTAAACCACAGGCTTTCGCTGAAGTCATTGAGCAGCGGCAGGTCACCGGGCGCATCATCGCGGTAGCGGGCGCAGCGGTACAGCGTGGCTTTGTCCGTCCACTGCGGGGCCGGGTTGAACCAGCGCAGCAGCCAGCTGTGTATCTGCTCACCGTTCTGGCGTACGGAAAGGATGCCGGCACCTTTTAATGCAGAGGTCAGACGGTCACAGACCTGATTCAGTAGAACCTCCGGCGCCACCGGGTCGCGGTAAGGCTTTTCCACCCAGCGGTATACAACCATGCGCGTGCGCCGGATTTGCCCGCGCCAGGGCGCACCGGTCACGGCTTCATCGACAAACAGTCCTTTTTCTGTGGCCACATTTTTCAGATGCCGCTCCTGCTCCTTCAGCCAGGCCTCGGTAAACGCCGTCCCCTGTGCGCGGGGTCTGACGTAGCCCCGGATGGAATCCATGTAAGCCGACAGATCGGTGTCGTCCTGACAGAAGCACTGCACCACCCACTGATGTGAGTCCAGCTCGGGAATACTGTCCTGCAGGGCGTTTTCCACCACGTTGCGGATTTCCGCCAGACGCCATTCGGGACGACCTTCGGTGCCGACGGGATTGATCTCATATACGGCACCCACAGAAACGCCGTCGTCGAGAAGGATGCACTGGTGTTCCGGCAGGTATTCCCCCCAGGGAACGTGGTCAATGATGGAGGGGCCAGTGGCATAAAGACCTGATTCATCGGCGTGCGTCAGGCGGCCGTCGCGGGTAATAGGCTCATGGCCCTCAACCGAGAACGGCCCGTGACCGTACTGATGTTCAGTCTGCGCTTCACGGCTGCGGCGAAAAAGACGAAAGGCCATTTACAGCGCCTCCGTGCGTTCGCCGGGCAGCGCATACTGCACCTGGCTGTAGAAAGGGAACACGGTGCTGTAGCCCGGCACCGGCGTGTTGCCGTCGGCCAGGTGCGGAAACACGTACATCACCATGTCGGGGTTGGGCAGGCGCGAAAAGGTCTGCTGAATTTCATTTTCCTGGGTGCGGCTGTAACTGTCCCGGGTCTGTTGTCCGATGGTACGTTCGCTGTCGGAGACCGGCCGGCGCAGCGTGGTGCGGCTTTCAGCGGTGGCGTGGGTTGTTGAGGCGCCGTTGTTCCAGAGCTCCAGCATGGTGCTGTCACCGGGGGGCAGCATTTCATCTTTAGAGGTGCTGCAGCCGCTCAGCATCAGCGCAACTGCCCCGCCTAGAATGAGCAAATTTAAGGCATTATTCTTCATCACCAGCCTCCGGCGTGTGTATCTCAGAAATGACTGCTGAAAGGAGCAGGATGCGGCCATCCGCCTGCCTGAGCAGAACATCAGTATTTTCACGAACCAGCTTCTGCGCGACGGCCAGCATGGCCCAGTCCGTCACGTCCTGCGGTTCAGCTTCCCACTTGCCTGTATCACGCCGGACGAAGCCGGCATAAAGTCGGCCACTTAGCGGGGTATAACCCACGCGGTACTCAAGCTCACAGCTGTCTTTACTTTGGCTGTTCATCAGTCCATCCCCGTACCTGAGCCTGCCAGGCTGAAGTCATACTTCACCTTGCGGCCTTTTTCTTCATAGTCGATCGCCAGCTGGCGGGTAATGTGCAGCGCCACGGTCTGACCCGGCGGCACGTATATCGCGTCAAACGTCTGGCCATAACGCTGTTTTACCCAGTCCACGGTTTCTTTCATGCTCCCGGACAGCGATTTACCCAGCACGGCCTGTCCCGCATCACCGGTCAGGGTCTGCGTCACGCCGCCCATGGCGTTGGTCTGGCCCGTCATCTGGTTCTGTGAAAGGGCGTCGCCGGCAGCGGCAGCGCCGGCCAGCAGGCTGATAGTCGGCAGATAGGTAGAGGCGTTGCTTTTACGGGTGCCGGAAATGCAGGGAATGCCGTTGTCATCTGAAATCCAGCCAATGCTGCTGTTGCCGTTTCCGCTGCTGTTCTGTGAATTCTGATTGTTACCGCTGGCGTTCTGGCTGTCCGGCGAGGGGAGCGTGCGCACCGTGCCGTCCGCGAACACAAACGTGATGCTGGTAATGGACCCGCGCACGCAGGACAGCGTCCAGTCACCGGTTGCCGTACCGGACACGATGGCACCCTGAACGTCCGGCAGCTCGATGCCGTTGGCCGTCAGGTTGTCTTTGCCTAACATAACCTTGAACGGGTACGGATCAGTGACTTTGCCGTCAATGGGAACGCGGCCAAGCAGTGCCGTCATGGCGCGACTGCCGACCAGCGTGGAGTTCTCCGGCAGCGTAAACACTGGTTCGACGGGTTTCACCGCATCCGGCACAGCCTGGCTGACGGCTGTGGAAACCGCCGCGCCGGCCTGCTTACCGGCGTCACCCGCTTCACTGAACGACGAGGCAAACGAGAAGCCGGTTGCGCTGTTTTTATTGCTGTCATTCACGGGTTTGCCGCTGGCATCCACCGGGAGTCCGTCTTTGGGTTCGACCCACTGAAGACCGTCTGAGGCGGGGGCTGACATCGTGACGCTGCCACTGGTGCCGCCGTCATAGCCCAGCCCTATCGGGATATCGCTGCCGGGTGCGCTGCTTTTATCAGGCGTTGCGGCATTTTTGTTTTTCAGCTGCTCCATCATCTGGCCCATCTGTGCACTCAGATCGGAGACCTGGCTGCTCAGTTTTGCCCGCTTTTCGGCTTCCTCCGCCCGGGCACTGGCCACGGCCTCGTTGATTTGTGCATCCACGTTACTGTTGGTCTTTTTAAGATCCGCGTTTTCCTCGTTCAGCTTTTTGTTGTCGCCGGCGAGCGTATCCAGGCGGTCCTGAACGCGGCGAAAGTTGCCCACTATCGTGCGCAGGGTATCCTGCGGCGTGTCGCCTTCAACGCCCAGCGCCCTGAGCTCATCAGGCGTCAGGTCTTTCAGCGCTGCATTGGTGGTTTTTTGCGTCGATGTCGTTTTATCCTTTGAATCAGAGCAGGATTTAACGCCCACGACGATGGCGGCGGTCAGCACCACCGGCACCGCAATTTTCACCAACAGGTTTGTGCCGGGCTGGCTCATTTTTTCGCCCTCCGTGCCGTTTTAGGCATGATCGTGACGGGTTCGGCGATAAACGCGCCTTCGGGACGCCCCTGTATCACCAGGTACACGACCGTTGTGTCTTCCGGCGTGCCGGCACGGCCCAGCCAGCGGTGCTGAAAGGTCGCCGTCTCGAACTGGCCCTGCAGCTCTCGCGGGTCGAGGACGACTTTATCGGCCGAGCGGTTACGCACCTGCAGCGCCACCACGCTGTCGCCCAGCAGGCTCCAGGCCGCCATCGGCGTGACCGACACGGGCTCGCCGGGCATAAGCGTTGTAATGGACGAGGGCAGCTTCAGCGACACGGGGCTGATGCCCGGCACCGGCTCCACGGTGCGTACCGGCCCGTAAAGGCTCTGTGCGGCATAGCGGGTCAGCACCACCGGCAGCGGGGCGCTGAGTTTTGGCGGTTTACGTGCCGGCGCAGACCCGGACTGAGCGTCAGGAATTGTGCTTTTACTGCTGCTGCCGGCGTCGCCGCTCACCGACTGTCTGTCACTGGCCGTTGCTGTGGCCACTTCACCGTCATAAACAAGCTTCACCGGTTCGCGCGTCACTTTGCCGGGCACGGCGCTGACGTCAAGGAGGATGACTTCGCCGTTTTCCTTGCTCTGCAGCTCAATGCGCGTCACCGGAAAGGCCTTTCTGGCATAGAGATATACCGCGCCGCCGTTGCTCTGAATACGCACTTTGCCGTTGAGGGACGGCGGGAACCCCACGCGCACGTTTTTATTCACAAACACGATGCGCTCCTGGCCGACGGTGAGCGGTATCTGCAGCGGAATGCGCTCCCACTTCATGAGCTCAACTGCCTGCGTCAGGCCTGAGACCAGCATCAGGCACAGCAGTATCAGCGGACGTTTCATCACTGGAAGACTCCTGTTTTTTTCTCCGGCTCCGGCTGCGGCATGGCTTCTAGCTGCTGCGGCGTGGAGGCATAGCAGTCAAGCGCCATGCCAAACGGGTTGCGCGCCGGGTCACCTTCCCAGCGCACGACCTTGAGGGGATAGCGTACAAGCGCCCGCTTGACCTTCTCGGCGTGGTAATACTCGTCAGCGATCAGGTCGAGCCGGACCACCCAGCGATCGTCACTCAGGATGTCGACGCTGCTGTCGCTGTAGCCGCGACGCGGGATTTCATACACCACGCGCACGCGGTCCTTGAGCTCGCCGCTGTTTTTACGAAACTCATAGTCCCTGTTCAGAAAATCCTGGCAGGACGGCGTCAGGTAAGGGCTGAGCTGGGCAATCTTCGCCGAATAGTCCACCTCACCGTTGGTCGGCCATGCGTTGAGCTGCTGGAAGATATAGAACGCAAAGGCGTACACCGTATAGGGCGGAATCACCCACCATTTCTGCGTGCTGCCCGAGCGCAGGTCGGGGGGGATATGGATAGTCATATCTGAGGGCGCACGCATCCAGCCCACTGAGGTGACCAGCATGCCAGCGAACAGCAGCACGCAGGCAATCCGCAGGGAAAAGATGTGGTTATCACGCGCCGTGATACCGTTACGAAACCGGCTCATGTGGACCTCCTCATAGCGCGTGCTGACGTGCGCTGCAGCTCCCAGGCGCGGCTGGCCAGAATCATCGAACGCGACAGGCCCAACTGGCAGCGGATTTGCTCCAGCCTTTGCCAGATGTAGTTCTCCGGCTTCCCGCGCTTGTAGGCAGCAATCCGGTTCCCGCCGAAAAACACCGTAACAATGGGCATCAGCAGCATGCAGGTCGGAAATGCCAGCCAGCCAACGTGGGGCACCAGGCAAAGCGGTACGCCCAGTGGAATGCCCGCGATACTACCTGCACCTGCAGCGAGCAGAAATTCGCCGGCGGTAAATCCCCGGTACACCACGGGCGGGTAATTGAGCCGGTCGGGGAGAAAGTCGATAACGGCCATCACTGCTCCTCAGAGAATGTCTGCTGCCTGGGTTGCGAGGTAAATCACAACAAGGATGAGGATGATGCCGACGACGCAGTAAAGAATGAGCTCGGTCCAGGTGCCTTTGCCCTTACGTACGTCGTGAAATGAGGTAATTACGGCATGTGCCACCGACATGAATGCACCAATACACACCAGGAGCCCCAGAGCAAGTCCCCCCATCTTCAGGTAGCCCATCCAGGTGTTCCAGAGCCCGCCCCCGCCACCACCGGGCGGTGGCTGAACCTGAGGCAGTCCTGCACATGCCTGGCCGGCAGCCAGTGCCAGAGGCAGTATCAGCAGCGTGGCGCGTAGCCGTGCGGCACGACAGAGCCTGATAAATCGGAGTTTCATGGTGGTGTCCTTTCAGTTAAAGAAGAAAAACAGGGTCAGCAGGTACAGAAGAACCAGACGGATAACCAGCTCATTAAACTGCCTGAGCGTGATGGCTCTCGACGCCCATCCCCGGTAGCCCTGCACGATGGCCCAGGCAGAAAAGAGCAGGATGACGATGGCAAGCGTGCTCAGAATGAGGATATTCAGCTGTGAGGGCGTGAGGCTGCCGCCGGTGCCTGCCGCCCAGCCGGAGGTCTGTGCGCCGTTCATCGCCACGCCGGCTCCTGCGCCCGGTACTGCCCGGTCACCGACGCTGAGCCAGAATTGGGCTGCGCCCGCGACGGCTCCAGATAGGTGGAAATGCCCTGTTTCATGGTGGCGATGTCGCGGGTTGCCTGCTGATAGTCGAAGTAAAAGCGGGCATCCTGATTCTGGTTCGCCACCACGCGGGCGCGGTCAAGGCCCGCCTGAACCTGATCCAGCTGGCGCATCACCAGCGCGAGCTCATCCTTTTCGGAGGCGTGGCACGTCATGACAGGCATGATGCAGGCAAGGAGTGCAATGAAAGGGGGTAAACGGCGCATGTACGGCTCTCCCGGGTATCAGATGAGGGTGAGAGTGCCGCAACCGCGCGCGCCTGACAGCAGTAAAATCTTTATGGATTTCTGAAAATAAAAGCAGATTGTTTCTGGCAAAAACCGCACCGGCTGGGCGATGATTAAATACACAATGCATTGACAGACGGAGCTGAAGTCACATGGACACGACCGAACAGCTGGACGGGAAGTATTACTTTGACGGCATGAGTGTGGATAAAGAAGAGTTGCTGATGTGGCTGATTCTTGATGAATTTATGAAAACCTTTAGTGGCATTACGGACGTTCTGGCCGTTGCTTCTATGATCTCAAGCCTGCCTTTTATCTCTGTTCCAGGTAAGCTGGATGCTAAAAAAACAACCAAAGGAACCAGTGTTCTTTCGCTGGTGACGCGTAAGCTTATTCGCCAACGTTTCAGTAAAAGGCGGCGTACACTCACCCTGGGGAGCATGGTGCGCGGTAAGTGGGCCTATACAAACAACGTAGCGACCTATATTGGTCGTTGGGTGCCCTGGATTGGGGCCGTTATCACAGCCAGAGACATCTACATCATTACGAATAACGTTCGCCATCGTTATCGTCTGATAACGGGTGAAAAGGAGTAAGTTCATGGACACTGCTGTTGAGGTGCGAAACCTGATCAAAAAACATTTCTGGGAAATGGCAGATGACGTTTCACTGAGCACCGGAAAGGAACTGGTGTTGCCGGAAGATGCTTATGATTTTATGGTGGAGTACGCCGAGAAATTTGGCGTCGACCTGACCCATTTTGAGTTCAGGAAATACTTCCCCAATGAAGGTATACGCTTTCTGCCCAATGCCATACTGCCCAAATACATGCGTACGGACCACCACGAACCTGCCGCTCTTACCGTCAGAATGCTGATAGAGTCTGCTGAAGCCGGCCGTTGGCTTTTCCCCTGATCGCGCTTTATCTGTTCAGCCAGTGATAAAAAAAGCCTGCAGCAGCGCAGGCCTCCGGGCATGTTCCCGTAACCACACATCACAGATACTTCTTAAACGAGGCAGTGACTACTGCAAGAACTGCGCCAACAAGCAGCGCAGAGGGCAGCAAAAACAGATTTGGCCACACCGCCGTCGGCCAGGCCAGATACAGCATGCAGGGCCCGTACAGCGCAGGTTTTATAAAGCGTTTAGCGTGGTGATAGACAAAACTTGATTCGTAGCCTGCCCCGTAGCGACGCAGGTCACGCCTGACCAGTCCCTCAACGATACCGGTGATGATGACCAGCCCGAACAGCGGAATGCTGAGAAACAGGATCATCACGCGGATAAAGAAAATCAGCGTCACCCAGAGCGTGGCCTGCAGGTATTCTCCCAGCCAGCTGATGAGGGATGCGCCGAAGCCGTTCAGGGCCGGAATGAGACCGCTCCCTTTCCGGCTCGTTTCCCTGAAAGAGGCCAGCCAGTGACTGAATCCGCTGTCCACAAACAGCCAGTGCCAGGCGGCCTGAACCCATCGGGTGATGGTTTCCACCGGCGTGGCCATCAGCAGGCTTCGGGTATACCCCGAAGACAGCCAGTGACTTTCGGCCAGCATCACCTGATAGCTGTGCATGGCACCCTCGTCTGGCCAGAGGAACGTCATGCACGCATATTCAACACCCAGGCTGACGAACAGCGAACCAGTCAGGATGCCGATGAGGCTCAGCGGCATGTCCCACAGCAGCAGCGTAAAAGGGCCCGGGTGTCCGTGTTTCGCGGGAGCACTCTGCCGTGTGTTCCCGCCGTCATTCTGGGACATGAAGGCCTCCCGGAATGCCGGCGTCGCCACCCGTCCACCAGGATTCGCCGCTGCGGTAATTCTTCTCCATGGTGTCAGCCAGCTGTTTCAGGCTCGCCGGCATAAATCGGTCACTCTCGTCGCTGACCGGCAGCGGCATCCGGATTTTCCACAGCCGTCCGCCTTCCAGCAGGGCAAAGGCCTGGCCTTTCGGCAGGTTGATGATGTCAGACGGACTTATCATCGGCACCTTAACCAGCGTCACCTGATCGCTGACATTACTGTTAAAGTCCGTGCCTTCACCCGGACGGGAGACGTCGGTCACGCCTGACGTCAGGGTTTTCTGGTACACCCCCACCTCAGGCAACTGATCGGTCAGGAGCATAGCCGTGTTTTTCTCTTTCACACGGAGCATGACCAGGGAGTTAAAGTTACCGATGACCTGGCTGGCTTTAGCCGAATTTCCGATGCGGGCCTCAATGTCGGACAGCGTCTGGGTGTAGGCCGTGACCTGAAACCCGGCACCGCCGCCCTTGTTAATGAGCGGAATAAATTCATCTCCCATCAGCTCGTTAAACTCGTCACAGTGCAGGTTGATGACGGCTTTACCGGCTTTTTTGTCACCCTCATCACCCAGACCAAACTTATAGATGTGCCCACCTTCAGAGACCAGGTCGGCAAACATGCTGTTCCCCACGGCGGCGGCCACCACCGGGTCAGACAGCGCATCCAGGCCGACGTAAACCACGCCCCGGGATTTGATGATATTGTGCCAGTCGAGTATCGGACGCGGATCGTTAAGGTCGGTGTAATCGGGTGCCAGCAGCGCGGCGGTTTTGCCGGTGGTGAGTTTTTCCAGCAGCGGCAGCAGCGAGGCCACGATTTTGTCGAAGTAAGTCCGGTCATACTGCACCGCACTGCGCAGACCATCAAGCACCGGGTCCCAGAGCTTTTTACCCTCAGGACTGCCGAGCACCTGCTCTGAGACCCATATTTTCTTGCCGTTCTCTCGTCCCTGGAGGTGTCGGGGCAAATCTCTGTCTGCTACCGGGATCGCCATCCGGGCCTCCATCGAAGCGACCAGCTCTGGAGCCTTTTCGCTCAGCAGGTTATCGACATAGGTCTCATACAGCTCGCCGATGTTGGTTACGTAACGCAGGATCAGGCTGTAATCCGGACGCTGGCCAAGGGCGACCAGCGCACGGGTAATAATGTTAACGAACCGCCAGGCAAACTCGCGGAAGGCGGCAGCATTGCCTTCATTTGATAGCTGCCCCGCGACGCGCGACGCCACCTCGGAGATACGACTGAAACGACCCACGGCGTTATAGCGGGCGCTGATGTCCGGCCAGCCCAGATGGAACACCCAGAAGTTGTCCTGACGCCCGGCGCGGTGCGATTCGGCATACATGCGCCTGAGCAGGTCTGCGTCACCTTTGGGGTCAAAGACGATGACCACCTCAAATTCGCCGGCGGCATTGCGCCTGCGGATATCCTGGGTAATCATCAGCTCCGCCAGGCGGGTTTTGCCGACGCGGGTGGTGCCCATGACCAGCATATGGCCCACGCGCTCGCCCAGGTCCGACATGACGTTAACCTCGTCAGGCTCAACGCCGTGGTAAACCGAGCTGCCGCCGACCGGCGGCAGCGGCCGGAACGGATTTAAGGCAGAGTCTGCCGACGTCATCCGGCACAGCCACGGCAGGCTGTACTCCATCTTTTTTTCCAGCTCGCGGGCCATGCGGTACATGACCGAAGGCTGAACGTAGATTTCGCATTCAGGACGGCGGGCTTCCATCAGCCGCTGCGTGTGCCGGGGCGACCACTGAAAACCTTTGCCGAGGAACAGGTGCCGGCGGCTGACCGGTATCTGGTCACTGGTCAGCGCATAGCGGGAAAGGCGGCGTATATTGCGGCGGTAGCGCAGTATTTTTAATCCCTGAGAAGTGCGCTTCAGCGCCAGCACGCCAAAACCGGCAGCGGTCACCCAGCTTACTGAAGGCGCCAGCGCAACAGACCAGGGCGCCGTCAGGCAAATGAATGTTGCGCTGCCGGCCACGGTTGCCGAATACAGCTCGACGGCAGGACGGAGCAGCGACTCCATGACATAACGATCGCTCATGCCCGTCTCCTGTCTGACAACCATCTGAAAATATCGTTACGTTTGGCCTCACGCCGTTCGCGCCACAGTCTGAGTGAAACCAGCAGTTTCCAGCCTTCAGTGGGATCTGCAATGTCGCGGGGAACTGTCATCATGCTAACTACGGGGTGATCCTGGCAATCCCGGCTCCATGCGCCGGTACTGAAATAGAGCGATGTGGAAAATGTATCGGTTTTCCAGCCGGGATTATCATCTCTGCGCCTGTGTATGCGGTTCACGCTCAAATCCACATGGCAGCCATGCGCCGTGTGCAGTCCCAGCTCTTCACGGAGTGCGAGAAAGACGGTCAGGAGTGATTCATCGAATTCATAGTGATTCAACTGCACGCCGTGCAGATACGCCTTTTCCTGTTCGTGAAACAAAAAACGCGCCAGAGCACTGCGGTGATTGCCATCCACGCCAACATACCACTCAATGCCGTTGTAACTGTTAAAGCACATTGAGGGCTGTTTTATGGCCATATCAGCATAGTAAGCCGGGTGGCTCTCAAGCTGAGCGATGTTTCTGGTCATGTGTTTTCCCTGATGCAGTAACTCAAACCAGCTCAGCCCCTGGTAATCCGGATGCGACGTGCCCTTAATGCAGAATACGTTGATACTGCCGGATTCAGTCCAGTAATGTCGCCTGAGAAAGTCACTGTGCTGACGAAGCAGGGTGTCATCCCAGACGCTGATAATTTCACGGGCCCAGTGAGGCGGGCTGGCTGTAGTTCTGGCCAGAAAATCGCTCATGGCTCAGCCTCTCTGTTTATCTGTTACATCACCACCGCGACCCGCCCCGGCATGGACGATTTCCCGTCTGAATATACGATCACATATCCTCGTAAATTCGCGGTTATATTCGCGACGCAAAAACAGCAGCATGTCTATCTGGAGACTCAGCAGGATTAACACCGGCCACATTTCAGGGAACTGATCGATTATCTTCAGAAGCCCGCTGGAGGCATTACCCAGGGTAAACACCGGACTGGCAAACAAAAGAACAGGAACCGCCATCATGAGGAGGGTCAGGACTGCGGAGAGGAACATCAATGGCCAGAGAAACACGGGCTTCAGCAGGTACATAAACAGCAGGAACATATAATTCAGCAGGCTAAGTAAAAGGAGGAACAGGGATTTGAATGCACGGACTGCGTTCAGTGACTGCAGCAGGTTAATGGCAGCGACCGGCACGGTTCTTAAGAAAATACGCATAACAGACTACCTCAAGGGCGGGATGAAGGGGCGCTGAAACCAGACTGCGGCTTCAGGTGATGAACGTTGTCGGGGAAGTCCAGCCAGCGCCGGTCGCCGGCAAGCAGCTGAAGCAGACGCTGGCCGCTGATGAGCGTGACATTTGGCCAGCATCTGAAGGCTTCACGACTGACTTCACCCGTGCGCCCGGTATGGATGAAGAGCCCACCGCACGCTTCCTGACGGGCCAGCTCTCCGAATGCAACAACGTGTTGTGCGTTGATAGTGGTCCCGTAGCGCTTCGCCTGAATCAGCCAGCGCTGGCCGGCTATCCAGACCTGACCGTCCATGCCGCCGTCTCCGCTGTAGCTGGCATTACGTTTGATACGAAATCCCTGGCGGGATAATGCTGTCAGCAACATTTCCTCAAAAACATAAGGATTCATTTTGCGCAGCCAGACCATGCGGGCAGCATCGTCACGCAGCTGCGGCAGGCGGGAGAGTGCTGATGCAGCGCGTTTCTGATAGTGGCGATGGCGACGCGCACTGGCGCTCCTGAGACAGAAAGGAGAAACCAGGGACACCAGAACAAGGGCCAGCGCCACAGCAACCGCAACCTTTACCGGATGTCCCCTTACCAGCTCCGCAATAACTGTAACCGGCATCACTGTGACAGCCCCTTATCAGTAATAAGCACGGGGTAATGGGCGATGTGCAGGCGACGGGCAAGGTCACCGCCGCTCACCGGCACCATTTCAGTGGACGGCGCCAGCGCACGAAGCGCGCTCAGCGCAGCCGCGTCCTTCACGCTCACGACCATGCCTGTGGCTCGCATCTGACTGAGCGCTGCCGCATGCTGTGAAAGCCACTGTTTTGACAGGCTGTCGTCGCCCACAACAAACACCGGCGGCATGCCTGAAAGCTTAAGAGGCTGAGGCGACACAGGGCCCGGGCTCATTTCCGGCGTGCTGACGGGCAGCATGTCGGAAATGGACAGCGATTCAGGCGGCGCAGCCGGCACAGAGGATGCACCGACAACAGCATCTTTATCGGCGTTGATGGCATCAAAGTACGGCGCCGTGGACTCACCGCCCAGGTCACCGACCACAACCAGCGCCGCGCTGGCCCCCGTGACGACGGAGAGCAGACATACGCTGAACAGAGCATTCCGGATAAAGCAGTTGCGTTTCATCATTTCGGTTCGATCCAGGTAAGGGAGTTACTGGCGAGCTCGACCGGCGTGACAGACTGTGCACCGGATGACACCGGGGCAATCTGGCCAAGCTTGCGGCGGACGATGGCGATGTAGGTCTGCGCCTCTTTACCGCCGGCCGGATGGTGATAACAGCCAGCCGCGTTTAACCAGCTGCCGGGACGCGCTTCGTAACAGGCCCGGAGTATGCGGGCGGCGGCACGGAGGTTGAGATACGGGTCAAAGGCGTCGCGGTAGGTCGGAAAAAAATGCCCGTTCCAGCCCAGGTTGACCTGCGCCACGCCGACATCAATGTTCTTCAGCGGCCAGCGCTGCATGAAACCCAGCAGCGCGGTGAAGGCCGCTTCACGCGTGTCATAGTGATAACCCCGCCCGGCAACGTTGATGGTCCACGGCCAGGGTTTTGTACCCCAGGCGGTTTTTCGGGTGCTCTCCGCCATAGCCAGCGAATAAAGCGACTCCGCCGGCACGCGTTCTGCTGCCGCTATCTGCCGGTAGGCATCCGGAATGACCTGAGGCCTGTCAGCTGCACGGCAGGCGCAGCTGACAAGGCAGACCAAAACAGCTGCATTCTTCAGTACGCCGCGACCTGCCATCCGGTCTCCCCCTGCTGCAGAATGACCGGCATCTGACCCATGCCGTACCTGAACCACAGGCCATTGTCGTGATTTAGCGTTATCTGACGGCTGCGGACTTTTTCCACCGGAATGTTGTGCTTAACGGCCCAGGCACGCAGGCCGTCATCGCTGTCGATGCCGACCAGATACAGGTCGACGGGGCGGTTATCAGCCAGCACGGCGGCAAGACGCGCATCACAGCGTGAGCAGTTCTCCTTCAGGAACAGCGCCAGGCGACCCTGCGTGTCGTGCGCAATGCCGGCCGCGTTGGCGCCCATGTTTACCGCCAGCGTTTCCGGATAGAGGCGAAGCCAGGCCGCGTTGACGTCACGCTGAAAAGCGAGCTCTTTCTCGGTTCGCTGATATTCGTGTTTTACCCACAACTCAGCCAGGCGACGTCGTTCCGCGCTGTTATCGGTTTCCACACCGAGCGCCGTGAGTGGGTCCAGACCCGGTGACATGATCCCGCGCTCGCCCTTCATCAGCGTCTGATAACGGCTCCAGTCGCTGTCAGATAACCCCCACTGCCGGGCCTGCTGCTGAGTGCTCAGACTGGAAGAGGTGTTTTCCTGAAGCGGTGCCACACGGCTGTTAACTGCCGGCGTCTGCGCTGTGGATGCCAGCGCCCAGAGCGGCAGTAATATGAGAACTGCGGTCAGTGTTTTTTTCATGAGTTTTCCTTTTACTGAACCTGAAGACGAACGGCACTGCCGTTAACGCTGAACAGCGCGGCGTTGCCCTCAAGCGCACGCAGGGTCCAGCCCATAAAGCCGTCCCCCGGTGAGAGCAGGCGCATTGAGGAAATCACGGTGACGCCACGGGGAATGACGACGGCGAAGGTCTGGCCGCCGCGACGTTCGATGCCGGTCAGCTCAAACGGTGCAGCCGGCATCACCGCGTGCCGGACTGACCGTTTAGCCTTTTTTGGCGAGGACTCTGCCCTCTGAGACGGCTGCGGCTTAGCTTTTTCCGGCTCGGGTGCTTTTGGGGTGGCCACAGCCTGCTGTTTCAGTGCCTCAACGGCCGAGGCTGACGTCTGAACCTCCTGACGGAGCTGCCCCAGCTGTAGCTGCAGTTGTTCAACTGACTGCTGATCAGAAATACTCGCATCGCTGAGCTGATTCACACGGGTGCTGAGTTTCAGCTGTTCAGACGACAGCGAAGTGATTTTGTCCTGCACCGGCGCAAGCGCTGATACCTGTTTTTCCAGCGTTTTCAGCTTTTCCTGCATGGCGGTCACGTTCGAAGACAGCTGGCCAATCTCGCCGCTGCGGAAAGCGGCATCCAGGGTGTTAACCCGGATAGTCAGGTTCGACACGCGTACAAGCAGTACCGCTGATGCCGTCAGGGTGCCAAGGAGAGCGATAACCACAATGGCAGCACAACCCTGACGCAACAGTCGCCGTATGTCGGGCGGCCGTTTTTCAGGTGCTGGCGAAGAAACAACGGACTCATCTGTTGTGACGCTGGCCCCCGATAGAGGCGCAACCAGTTCATCAGGTGAGGCATGGGAAAGTGACATCGGTGAATTCCTTATGGCTGCACAGCAGAACGGCCATAAGGTGCAAAATTAACGCAGCACTGGCTATGATTAACTCATCAGCCACTTTTAAAGATTTAAAGTTAAGATTTGTAAAATGTTTCGCCCATGAAAACTTCTCCGACAGTTTGACGCTGGTGCAAGATCTAAGTATTAGGGCTGCACTACATCCATGTAGTCATTTCTTGTCTTCGTTTAGTCCCGCCGGTGTCTGCAGATAATGCGCATTGACATGTTTTTATCAGACGTTATTTGTACCTACCATATACGAGTGTATATTTTGGGCAGGGTTTGATGTGCATCCCTTTTTCAACCTCATCTTTGCCTGTCGGGTAAGACCTGAATAACACAGCAATATTAGCAGTATGATACTTATTATTTACTCTCGTTCAGGCGGCGTCGGACTTCACGCATAATGCAATTTATCCCGTTAACCACCACCACTGACGACATAAATCGTCCCTGCATAAAGCGTTGCATATAAGGCCATAACTTACTGATGAATATATCTGAATCACCACTTTGGGAAATAAAAGTGCAAGCAAGCGTGATTAATTTATCTTCAGCCGAGCATGCGGCCGGAACGCGTAGCAGGTAATCACAGCAGGCATACATGACACGGTCTAAACCTACACCATAGGGATGAGATTCTGCGGTCAGGAATGGATCGGATACGGATATATACACGCCCTGACGTGCAATATTTTGTACATAACGCATGTAAACTCCGACGAGGAACTCATAAATGTTTACGTCGGGAGGAAATGCTGTCGTAAGCATGCCGAGAAAGTTACATAGCCACTCCGGCCCCGCTAAACGGTGAGATGAAGCAAGATTTTCAACATCGGAAAGAACGAGCGGAAGGGGAAGAGCGCTGACAATATGGAGAGCGATTCCGCTTTCGCGTTCAGCGTAAGAAAGAGATTTTGCGGCCTCGATCAGCAGTTGGCGTGCATTGCAGACTACGTCTCCGCATGCAACACGTACGTACCCTGCGCTAACCGAGTCTATGGTGAAATAGGGGGATACACCGGCGCTGACCGCATAATATTCGCCAAAGCTGACAGGATGCAGAACATCGCTAAGAAGGCAAAAAACCCAAGGCAGGTCGCCCGGCTTGGGTTTTATGGCAGTGACTACAGACCGAACGTTTTTCAGATTCTGGTAGATGCCTGACCTATCATTCATTACCGTTTCTGCGTTGAGAATACCGATTCGGCGATCCTCAGTTACTCCTAACTTCCTATATTCGCCCTTTTCAACGCTATCAATCCATTCATCAACGAGCTCTAATGTATAAGGTGAAACATACAGGGTAATACTCTTCTGCACGAAATAATGCGTCAGGGATGTAGCAGCCAAGTAGACAAGAGTGATGAGGTCAGTGAAAAGGCTGTCACTTCCTTTTAAACCGGTATCGTATGGGGTTGCCTTTGAAAAACGTCTATCGGTCAGCGCCTGTAAACATGCGCCGACAGGATCACTTGCCTGATTTCTGTAGGCTCGCATAGACAGGGGCAGGTTACTGTTGCCCAAGAGATCATAATCAAAATGAGGTGGCGGAAGATGTTCTTGTAGAAAGCCCAAGATATCTTCTGTTGCATCCGAAATGGTGAGGCTGCAGAAAACATCGTCACCATCAAAGGCCAAGTTTCTCAATTCTGCCGATAGGCGAAATACAGCAACATAGACAGGTATTTTTTCCAGCAGACGGATTTTGCGCATAGGCATTCGTGCCTCGTCTCCTGGCTGCATCTTTAGTAACTCTCTAGCCAAAGGGGTGTCTTCAGAAAGCAGAACCGAATGGCGTGCAGCATTCGGGGAGCAGATAATCCGCGTCATCACCTCTCCGTTTACCTCACAAACCACACCGCACTGGCAGTTACCTGATGCGAAAGCGATTTGCGGAGGTGGATGCGAATTCCCGGTGAGGGTGTTAAGACAGAATTGTGATACTAGGCGGGCGTGCTTATCAGGAGCGGAAACAAACCATTTAACCAGAATGTCCTGAACGTCTTCTCTTCTGCCATGTTCACGTAAGAAATGCATAGCACCAAAATTTTGCTCAGAAGGCACCTCAAGAAATGTTAGATCAAGTTCGCTAATGGCCTCAGACAGGGCTTCACTATTACCTGATAAGTTTAGGAAAACTAGGTGAGAAAACTGCAGGCTGATACTTTCGGGGTAAAGGATAAGTCCTTCTTTAATTAAAGTAAGGGCCTTTTCCAGATTCCGGTGTCTTAGACAGCTATCAATGTTGAGACGAAAAAACAGCTGAGTCCGGTCTGGATGATTAATGATACCGGCTATGCGCTCAAGTTTGATGTGCTGATTAGCTTTATAAAGAGCTTCACATAGCGTTTCCATAAGGGGGGAGCACCATACTTCAGTCGTGTCACCGACGACTTTTTCCAGTAGGGATGCGGCTTCGAAAGGACGTTTTAACAGCAGCATCTCTTTTGCCAACACTTGCATGAAATGCGGGTTAAGATCGCTGAAATCTTGCCGACAAATAAGCGCATCCAAAGTCTTTTTGAGCGTTTCAGCTGATTTCTGAACAGTGAATAAACACTCGATCAAGCAAAAGACCGCATCAGTAAGCGTTCCTTGGTCTCTTTGAACTCGACCACCGCGACGCGTCCAATCCCTAATCTCATTAATATATCCGGAACGCACCAGCAGGAAAAAATCCTCTTCGGCTATTTGGTCGTTGTCCTTAAGCAAGACCAAATTTCCCATCTGACCGGAAGCATCAAAGTTTTCGGATGTCTCAGCCTCCGAAAAGGATCTTAGTCTTGAAGCAAATTCGGCACTCAGACCGTCTATCATCTCAATGTGCTCAAGACAGAACTTCTCAAGCGCAGGTATATTAGCCTGAACATAATCAAAAGCCGGCAACAGTATGTTGTATAGGCGCCGATCACGTCCGTCGGTCATTTCTGAAAGGGTCAACGTGTCGTGAATCAACTTGACCACTGCATCCTTGTCAGACTGCGAAAGCAGCCAGTAGCATCGTGCTGAAATGCAAGCATTAATCTGGGTGGCCTGCGCCAGTATACTCAGCACAGCGCCATTATAATCACCTACATATTCAGATTGTATAAACCTGGCCACTTCCTCAGCCTGTCTGCCGTTGCTGAATCTAAGCAGGCCAGTGGCGAGGCCTGTAAGCTCAGGGCGCGTGAGCGCATATTTTTTTGCTGCAAAGACTTTTAGAAGCTCTTCCTCCTCCCCGCATAAGCATTCATAGTAAATCGCGCGCGAATGCTTCCCGGAGCGCGGAGCAGAGCAGTATCTCTCAGTGGCACCGGGCACGTCATTACGTCGTACCTGCAGACGAAGCTGTACCGATAAAGCTAGATCGGCAAGATCGTTGCTAGTAGCTTCATTTGCAATACGTCGGAGCTTCTGGCTATCAATGTTGTCATAACGACCGTCAATGACATTACAAAGGTTATCGAGCACCGCAATAAGATCGTCGCTATCTTGCACGCCAAAGTTGACGCGTTCCAAACTGGCCAGCCTTTTGCGGGCATCTTCAAGGCGAAATCCAGCTATATCATCCAAGATCATATGCATGGCTCCCACGAGATTTTCCGGCATGAGACCCGCATTAAAATGGCTGCCACGAAGATCGAAGCTGTGACCGCCGATGTTATTTCCCTGTCCAGAGTGGGTCTGAAAAATAGAATTCTCCGGCTTACCGGCCATATTTATTCCCGCCGACATTGTCGCCGTTTCCATAGTGGATTTGAGTCAGAGTGCGATCCTGCTTAGGAAGATTGCTTAGCATTTCCACGAGTGCTGGCTCACTCTTAAGTTTTTCCTCAATTGCGTATTCGCTCATACTCCGGTTGATATCCAACTGACTGATTTTCTGAGCGATAATTTCTGCATGGCGTTCACTCGTAATGAACTGAGTAAGGGCACCTTTGAGCTTTTCACAACTGAGAACTGCGCCCGCCTTTACCAAGTCATAAACGGCACTTGAGATAAGCGACATGATGATGGGTTCCATTTATTCATTCCTCTAGTAAATTTTCAGTGAGCACAGCTTATGAAATAAGCGAAACGAACGAGATAACTAGCAGAAACCGTTCCTAGATGAATGTAGCATCCATGTCCGAATCGCCATAGGCGGGGCTTTATTAAAACTAAGATTTTTCTCAGCAAGGCACATTATATAGAGTCAAAAAGTGATTTTTAACTACTATATATAGAATGTGTATCACAAAAGTGATGAATTATGATGCCTAGTTGTGTAAGTCATAACCTTGTGAAGTGCATTTCGTTACTGGTAAACAAAACCGTTGAATGCGCCCGGTGAACACCCGTATTCGGGTAAGGGATTGGAGACGATGCTGTAGCTCGTATTTGCCGGAACCTGAAAGCTGATAAATCCCGCCTTTGCCCAGCCCGTATTGTTGTCGTGCGCCTGCGCCACAAACTTTCCTCCAGCGTAACCGACAAGGTCATAAGTGTTAGAGCAGTCACCATCGCCAATTTGTCTGTGGACAGTTGACGCGCCGCCCGTAGCATAAACGGTAATGGTATAAGGCTGACCGTTATAACCATTATACTGCCCCGTGATGTATCCTAGGTCACCGTACTGACCGCTTGATTTCATCCCCACCCATTTACCATCTTTGCAGGAGAGTATCCCGCCACTCCAGTCGCGGCTGACCAGACCGTTTGGCCCGCAATCCGCACCGGGATTGTTTACCCCGTCAAGCTGCAGGACATCTCCCGTGGAGAGCCGGCCGTTTGATCTGACCGTTCCGCCCTGTAGCTGGCCGCCGGTGTAAATGCTCTTGTCGTTGACCGCGCGAACCCAATCGTTATCCGACATGTAAAAACCGCCGCCGTGCGCTTCATCCAGCCAGCCTTTGCCGTCCCGGGTGATGAGCCAGCCACTGTTACTGCGAATATCGCCGTTCGCCGTGATGTTACTGCCGGCAGACATGTTGCCGCGAGCATTCACATCCTGACCTGTTACGGTGCCGTTTGCCGTGACGTTGCTGCTGAAATTGCCGTTTGCCGCGTTCACATTACCCGTATTGTTCAGGTCATTTCCGCCCATATCGATACTGGTATGCATGGTGTTGAGGTCGGGTTTGCCGTTCACCGCAAAGCGGTATAACCGGTCACTCTCTGCACGGGAGGCGCCGAGGTCATCCGTTGTCAGAAGTGCCGCGATATGGCCGGGCGTGGTGTTTGCGTTAAAGGTCTGAAGAGGAGCCGACCAGCCACCCCGGGCGCCGGTGACAGTGCCCGCTGTATCAATGTAGCCGCCCATACCCGCGTTGATGCTGACGGCTATCTGATCCATGGCCACAAAAGGCAAAGGACTGCCATTCTGCGTGTAAACCAGCGCCTGCAGCTGGTTATTCTGGGACGGATTTCGCACCACCGTGGCCAGATACTGCTGACCATAATCGTTGTTTTCGGTAAATCCCGGCTCCAGAAAACCCGTGTTTTTCAGCATGGCCGGCGTCACCGTGACGGGCGCAGTCGACAGCAGCGTATCGTAGTAGCGGCCCGTGTAGCTTTTCACGGCCTGCGTGAACCGCGATGCCTGCGTGGCGCTCCTGAGCCAGTTTTGTCTGTCATTCCAGTCGCGTACCAGCGAACCGCCCCAGACGGACATATAAAGCATAACCATGAGCGCAATCCCGGTGCTGACTATGGCCCAGCCACGATCGTGAGATTTTTGAGCAGGCATGTTATTCACCAGATCACAATGGGTTGATAGAGCTGAATCAGGGTCACTGTCACGGCGCCCGCTGACAGCCATGGTCCCAGCGGGCCGCCTTCGCCCGTATGGCGTTTCGGCGCCTGCCAGAGTGTAAACATGACAAAGCCTGTTCCGATCGCCCAGCAGCCGTTTGAAAATCCAAGCCAGCCGGTGACAGCGCCAGCCAGCAACACGTCGCCCAGCGCAGGGTTTTCTCTGCCGTCGCGCATAATACTGAACTGCCGTAAGGCACCGACTATGATGAGGACGACCAGGCAGGCAGCTGCGTGACCCGCCAGAACAGACAACGCGGCGCCGGAACCTTCACTGACGGGCTTCCATAGTGAAGCCGCCAGCCCAGCCAGCAGACAACTGACAGTCATGTGTCGCGGCAGCAACCCCGTCAGGGCATCTGTCAGCGTCAGCCTGAAGAGAAACAGGATGAAAAAAAACGCCGGCATTCGCTGTGACAGTGGAGAGAGCATGACCGCCGTGGCAGCCGCTGCAAACAGCCAGCAGACGGCAGCGGCGGTGAACTCCTGTTCCCCCCGGTTACGGGGGAGATAATACAGGCCGATGCTTTTACGGACGTGTTTGGCGATAAGGCTCAGCAGTGAAAGAAACACAGGAAACAGCGCGGCAGTAAACTGCCAGGGCATACTCAGGGTCAGCAGTGTCACAGTTTTATTCCCCGCTCTTTTAACAGCAGTTTTTTATAAATGGCATAAACGCGGTTGGCGTAGGACTCGCGGGTTTCGTGCCGGTCTTTTCGAAATCCGGCGTTGTACGACCCCAGGCAGTTCCAGCTGACGCCACAGACCTGAAAATGCGAGGCCAGAATCCAGGTGCCTGTCTGTACGTTGAGGCAGGGTTTCGTCAGCAGATCCTGCGGGCTTTTGATTAACCCCTGCGCCACAAGCGACGGAATATGCGAAGAATTCACCTGCATCAGTCCGTAATCCGTGCTGACGGCCCGCCCGGTTTTCGGGTCACGATTGATGTGGGTAACGCCCGGACGCAGGCCGCTCTCACCCGTCGCGATCGCCTTAATCAGAAGCGGATCGATATGGTATTTAGCGCCCGCCGCGTCAAAGCAGAATGCCTGCGCGCGGGCACAAAACAGCGTCATAAACATCATCACAATCAGTACCGGGCGAGACATCACATCAGCCGTTATGGGTCACGACAATCGTGTTATTGCCGGTGCGTCCGCTGTCTGCGGTACAGGCCTGTGCGATTGTCTCAGAGCTGGCACCATCGCTGAAATCCGTGCTGTTGATGGTCAGCGTGTTGGAGGTGCCCGATGAGTTCATACCGGATGCAACATCAATACAGGCTGACTGCGGGAGGCTCTGGGTTGTCACTGAAAAGGCGTTATTGTAGCCATTGACCGCAACCGGGGCGATGACGACCTGACCACCGTAACTGTTTGTCAGGGTGGCAGTACCAGACGATGGCGTGCCGTGAACGGTATAACCGGAGGGTGCGAGATCTCTTTTGATAAGGGTGCCTGTCATGGAGGCACCGCTGGAGTAATCGTATCCGTTACGTCCTTTAAGGGCCACGCCGTTGCTCAGCATGGTCTGCAGGCTGGTGACCTCAACGGCGGTGTCTTTTTTGTGCAACAGTTTCCAGCCGGCGATTACCACAATGGTAATAACAAGGAGATAACCCAGGGCGATATAGCCCTGTTCACTAAAACCCCAGCCCCGGTCAGGGTGAATTTTTACGGTATTATTTGAAACAGACATGGCATGTCCTCAGCGAAGGTTAAATGAGCCTGTATCCTGAAGTTGCATGACCATCAGAATGATGAGTGCAAAGAACCCCAGAATCATGAGCATTGAAAAAAATTTGGTCGTATTGGCCCTGCGGGCCACACGTTTCAGTGTCTGTTCAAGCCAGCGGTCGGCATAGTTGCTGATCATTTCGGCTGACCCCTTGCCGTCATCAAGCAGTGACAGGTAGTTAACAGCCTCACGACTGGGGAAGTCATAGCCGCTCTCACGCAGCGCCATGCCGAGAGAATGCCCCTCGCTCATGGCGTCCATGGCGGCCTCAATGCGTTCCTGCAGCCATGGGGGAGCAAAACCGTTGAGAAGCTCCAGTGCCTCAAGCTCAGGGACCCCGGCACCCAGAAGCGCACCGGTGTTCATCAGAAACACTGCCCCCTGCAGGTCCTTGTATAAAGACCAGGGCAGAAAGTTATCGGCGAGGCGGCGCACGCCACCGCGCCACCGGGGAAGGGACCACAGGCTGGCGACAAACAAAGCGGCAGCGGAACATGCTGTTGCAGGCCCCCACTGAGCGGTCCAGTCCGAAAGATCTTTCATGAAGCCCAGAGCGCCCGTCCAGCCTGCCGGGTCGGTAATGTTACTCAGCATCGGAACAAGCGCGAGGTTATTGACGCCCAGCAGCCCCCCGCCCAGTACAACCAGTACCAGCGGATAGACAGAAGCAAAAACCACCTGATTAAGGATGCGCTGTCGGGCTCTGATGAGTTTGTCTGCCTGTAACAGGGAGACAGGAATCCTCCCTGTCCGTATTCCCGCAGTGATTAGCGCGGCTTCTTCGTAAGGCACCCATATGGCCAGCACGTCGCTGAGCGACCGCCCCGGGGTGTTATCGCTGAGCCCTTCGAGACAGTCTTCGATCAGTTCCCGATAGGGATGCCACTTCTCACCAAAACTGGTGTGTACATCGCCAATCATTTTCAGGGAAATATCCAGCGGCTTGCGGTTTTCCAGCAGAAAACGCATGTTCTCGTAAAACACCTGACGGTGTGCGCCGGTGAAGGTCAGTCTCACGGCGTGATAACGGCATCGTTCAAAAAGGGACATGTCCCGCTCTGTCCTGAAACGCAGATTACGCGACATGAGACGCCTCACTGTGCAGGTGTTCGTCTTCATCCAGGGGGCAAATCAGGTCAGCTTCCAGCGGATCGACCCTGCCTTCGGCAAGGTAGCGCATGAGGTGCATCAGGCGTGAGATTCCCCCCCGTTTGATCCAGTCCAGACGCGCTGCATCAGGCCCGTCTGAAAGCCAGATTTTCATCATTCGGGCATCCGTACGCATGACCTCTGCCACTGCGGCACGCCCTGTAACACCTTTGCTGACCACCCGGCCGTTGAACGGAATGACCTTTCTGCAGCATTCACAACCTTCAGGGTTACGAAAGAAAAGCTGCTGTGGTGTGCAGACCCCATCAACGTTGCAGTATTTCTCCAGTCGCTCGCGGGTCTCCGTATCGAGCTCAGGCATTTTACCGGACCAGGGAATTTTGCAGCTCTCGCAGAGCAGGGGCACCAGTCGCTGACCTATCAGCCCGACGATGAGGGAAGGGTCAGCCAGAAGACGGCGATCAATGCCGAAGAGCTCCATGCGCCGGAGGGCGCCGATTGGGGTTTTGGTATGCAGCGTTGAGAAAAAAAGGTGGCCTGTCTCGCAGGCATAAATTGCTGCAAGGATGGAATAGAGGTCACGCATTTCACCCGTTCCCAGCGCATCCGGATCGAGTCGGAGCGAAGAGGCATTGCCGTTATTCCACGCCCGGCTGATGGCTTCGGGACTATTGTCATCGGGCATAACCTGCGTCTGAATGGCGCCGGGCATCAGGCCTTCGGTCGGGTTCTCCAGGGTCAGCAGCAGCTTTTTGCCGCCCGTCAGTTTCATCCACAGCTCGCAGAACGAGCGCATGCTGGCACTCTTGCCTGAGCCGGTTGGCCCCGTCAGAAGCACCATACCCGAGGGCAGCCGGAGCAGCTGCATCACAAGCCCGATTTGCCCGGGCAGGAAGCCAAGCTGAGCCAGTGTTGGGATATTTTTGCTGTCATCAGGGATCATACGCATAACGACAAACAGCCCGTCAGGCGTGGCGCGATGCTCGTAACGCGCCCCGTATAATCCGGCCTGACGTGCAAACTTCGCGTCAACACGGCCCGACTGCTCACGCCCCATGTAAAAAGACTGTTCGCGGACATCGCACATAGAGATGTAAACCGTTGAGACGAGGGTAATGCCTTCTTCATCGGTGAGCTCATCAATCACCTCAAGCTCACCGTGGATGCGCATCCTGATAATGGTGAGTTTGCGGTCGGCGCTAATCTCAAAATGAATATCTGAGGAATTAAGCTCATACGCGAGGCTGAAATAACTCAGCACCTTATCCTGGGAGCGGCTGACGTCTTTTTTGTCGAGGTCGTTTTCCGTGACAATCAGCCCCTGGGCAACAGCGCTTTCACGGCGCTGGCTGAGTTCACTGAGCGTAACGAATTCCGTTTTTGCCCCGGCGTGCTGTTTCGCCATATCCACGGCCCAGCGCTGTATGGCCGGGTCCTGACGGCGGTTTTTATCAATCAGCAGTGTGACGCCCAGGGTTGGGTGCTGTTCTGCAAACACAAAGTCAGCAATGTCTTTAGCCGGTTTCATGGTCACCTCAGAATGAAAGTTCGGTGTCGTCACTGAGACGCACAAGCGTTTCGGTCACGGCCGTCACACGCTTTGCCGTGCCGGGGATCTGGTCGCCTTTCACCACCTCGGCGATACCGCCGCTCGGCAACAGCAGGCGGGCGCGCAACTGGCCGGGCTTACCGTAAATCTCGACCAGCCGGATGCCGGCAGACTTAGGAGCTGCTGAGCTGCTCTCTTTTACCTGTGAGGAGGATGACGGCATCTGCCCCGCCTGCGGGTAAGAGGAGAGCGGCGGAACGACGGCTGACAGCGCTGGCGCAGAGGTGACGGAGGCCTGGCTCTCACGCAGCTGCTGCTGCAGTCGCGCCGTCTGTACCCTCTGCTCAAGCAACAGGTTTTGTGCCTGAGCGGATTCCAGCTCGCCCAGGGTAACGTTGGGCGGAAGAGAGCCGCTGTCTGCTGCCTGAGCGTGATACATCAGCGTCCATGACAGCAGCAGACAGATAACTGCAGGGCTATTTCTGCGCATAAACGCTCCCCTTAATGGTGTAATTGAACTTCGCCTGCTCGTTCATGGTGATGGCCACACTCGTGAGACGAATCCCCGTCGCATCCAGCCCCTGAAACAGCAGCTCGGGCTGCAGGCGGGAGTTGATGATGAAGGTGAATTCCCGCCAGTCCTGCGGTGCTGTTTTCATTTCCTGCCCGGGGGCGAGAACAGGCGGCTTAACTTCATCAAACTTCACATCAATGTTTCGCCGCTGCAGGTGAGAGATAAAGCGCATCAGAAGCGCATCAGTACCGGGCAGCTTTTCATCTTCAAACATCCCCGTGTTAACCCGGGCAGGGATAAACACATCCCCGTTTTTGCCTCCCTCCTGAAGGTTGAAGACTGCATCAAGGCCAAACAGCTCTTTGACGCGTCTGGCAAAATCACTCACCGTGGCACCCGGCGTGGCGGTGTAGCGCAGGCGGATGCCCTTCGGAATGCATTCCGCATCTGAAACACGCCAGCCGGCAACAGAGGCGTACAGCGGTTCACGCGTCAGCCAACAGAAGCTGAGCATCACAGGCACCGGCAGCTGATGTGCCCAGGGATGCGGCGCTGATGCAGGCAGCACAGGTTTTGCCGGCGTCATGGCCATCCTTGTGCGGAACGCGGCTTCATCGGCGGCCTGTCTCGCCCGTTCGCTGAGGGTGTCTCTGGCATACCAGCCGGCATACAGCAACACCATCAGCAACAGTGAAGGGAGTGCGACTTGCGCCGGGCTCAGGCGACGGCGGAGACGGCAGCGTTTGAGCTGAGCGCCTGTGAGGCCATAGGCAACAGACAGAACATCAGTATCCTCATCAGCTGCTGCAACACAGCGGAATTCACCCGATTCGGAATCGTTAAAATGCAGGAAATTTCTGGCGGCGGACTCTGCATCAGCCCGGGTGCCGGTGAAGTCGCCCATGACCGAGAGGTGCCCGTTGCTTATGGCAAGAAACACCCAGCTGTCATGCTCACGGCTCAGCCGGTATATACCCCAGGCATTGCCGCTTTCTTTGAGCTGAAAGGCCAGAGCCAGTGAATACAGGCCGCTGCGGGTCCGGCCCGGAGAAACATTACCCACCAGAGCATGCGGATGGGCCCCCTGAATCCGGTAGTGCGTGTCCGCTGCACGGGTGCCGTGGCGGAGCCACTGAATACCGGACTGTGCCTCCTCCCACTCCATACCGGCCACCCATTCGCGGCGGTTTTTTCTGTCCCTGACCGTTACGCCGGAGCTGAGCAGGCGTGACGCTTTTTTAGAGGTTTTCATCGTTATTGCCCCAGTAGAACCGGTGTAACCATAATGACGAGCGTTGAACGACTCTTCGCGCCGCTCTGACCGCCGCCCAGAAGGAAGTTCTCAGGCGTAAACGTCCCCTGCTTGTTGGAGGAGGCGTTCTGCTGTTCTGAGCCGGTGAGCACCAGCGTCTGCCCCGCGCGCAGATTGACCTTACGGGCAAGACCCTCGGTGGCGGTGTTAGCCACGTCGTTACGGGTGTTCCCGTCTTTGCTGATAAAGCTCTGAATGTTTGGCGGCGTGGTGTAGCTGAAGGCAAACTGCAGCTGGATATCGCCATTTTCCTGCACAAAAGGCAGCATGGTAATGAACAGGCCGGTGGTAATGCTTGTTACGGTCTGGCTGGACGTCACCCCCACGTTGGCCACCGCCGTGGAGCTTGAGCTGTTGAGCATCCCGGTATTGTTGGACAGCTGGTAGGCTATTGGCGTCAGGTTGGCCGTCGGATCGGTCTGGTTCAGCGCCATCGTGACCGTACCCTGCTGCTCAAGCGCCCTGAGCATGAGTTGTGAGCCGGAAAATCTTTCAGCCCCGCCGGTTGCACTGTTCAGGATGGACAGACCAAAACTCCCTGCATTGGCCGGGGCTCCGGTAAAGGTGCTGCCGACGCTCGCGCCCAGACCTGACACCGTTTTGGCAATCAGGCCCCAGTCCAGTCCCCGGTCGACGTTTTTGGTCTGGGTGACGCGAACAATCTGCAGTGTCAGCTGTACCTGACGTTTCAGTACCTTATTCTGGTAATCAATATACCGGCCGACCCTGTCCAGTACGTCAGGCGTGTCGGTCACGCTGAGCGTGCCGGTTGCGTCAGACAGCCAGTATCGGCCGCTTTTTGGCGTGAGTATCTGCTCGACCGTTTTGCGGATATCGTTATAGAGGTCGCTGTTCATGCCGTAGTTGGTTTTCTGATTCGAACTGACGTCGCCTTTGGTGCCGCCTGTTCCGCTCTGGTTGCCCAGCTGAGCACCCGCACCCGATGTGATGGACGCGGAGCTGTCGACTTTGGTGTTGAGGATGGCGAGCTGAAAGGTGCGCGTGTCCTGAATAAAGAAATCCACACGCCCCGTTGTGCGGCGAACGGAGAGACCCAGCGTACTGGCGGCAATGTTCAGGGCTTCCTGCGCATCGCCCTGAAACCGCGTCCCCTGGAACAGGACAGGTTCAGACTGCGACATGACAGCGGGCTGTGTCTGCATACCCATCTGTGCCAGCGGCACCCGACCGTTGTCGTCCGGTGCCGGGAGGCGACCGCTCATCTGCGACGTGACGACGCTGCCACCGGCGGACTGCAGCAGCGCAGCGGACACCTCCGGCGAGATGTAAACCCGGAATCCACAGAGGGCATTAATGCGGCTGGCTATCTGCGGCAGTGTCAGCCCTTCGGGACTGTTAAAATACACCGGACAGGGCGGCATTTTGACGTCGTCCGGCGCCGCTATAGCCGACTGAATCGGTTTAAGGTTAACCCAGGGCTTGTCCGCCCACACGACAGCTGGCTGCGTCATATCCAGGCGGCTTTGCAGTATCCGCTGTGCCGTGTCGCCCTGCGTATTGTTGTCTTTTTCAATGGTGGCCACGTCTCTGACCGAGCACGCAGAAAGCAGCACGGCCATGGCCAGCAGCGTCAGTTTTAATGGGGTGCGCGACATCCGCTGTTCCTCAGTTAAGGTAAACAATGCTCCCCTCCGTCACGCCGGACGGAAGGGAAAGATTCATGTCGGTGCCGTCGTACATGCGAAGCCGGCCCCCGGAAACGGTCAAAGCCAGCGCAGAGGATGTCGACTGATTACGGAGCGCGGCATAAACCCCCGGCGTATCCGCCACCCAGACCCACAGCCTGCCGTTCTGGATCACGCTCTGAATCCGCTCATCAGGGGGCGGCATCATGCCGGTCGCTGCCGGCGAAACGGGTCCGTCACCCACAGAGCGGCCATGCCGCCAGTCGTTCACAGCATCTGCCGTTCGCAGCATGTCGGTGGCAAGCCGCGAGGGCGCGGCCACGGTCACTGACTGCGTGACAACGTCAGAGTTACGGCGCTGAGCGTCACTGGCCATCAGCCAGAAGAACATGGCCAGCGCCATAACCGGCAGGGCAAACCCCATTTCAGCGCCCCCCGGGCGTGGGGGTGTCGCTGACGGACACCAGGCACTGAATGCGGTTTGCTTCGGCAAACAACGGCTTTTCAGCGTGCCGGTACAGGTCAAATACCTGCACCAGAACCGACTCGAAATTGCCGTGAAACACCAGGGGGGCATCGATGCGGTAATCCAGCGTGACGGGCCAGATCAGGACCCAGTTGCCGCCACTGGCGCAGGGCGCTTTTGCCGTCCAGGCGGTGAGCGCTTCTTTAAGGGTGGTGCCCGGCTCAGCCCGCCAGGTCTGACCCGTGGCAGGCGGCGTTACCGGCCTACCCGTCGAATAAGTGGGTACGATGCGGCTGTCCGCTGCGGGTGCCGGTGTGACAGCCGTGGATGGCTGCTGACGCAGGACTGCAGACGCTTTCGGCACAGCATTCACTGTAGTCAGGGGAACTGTTTTGGGTTTGACGGCTTTCGGCGTAATGACGGCGTGATTCTGCTTCGCCGTGGTGTGCGCAGCAGCTGCGGTTCCCGCTGAAGCTGAAGGGGCCGGTTTTTGTGAGGAGGCCGGTAAATTGCCTGAGGTTACTGACGACTGACTCTGCTGCAGTACCGGAGAGGGAACGCTGAGGCTCTGCGGTTTTAGCCCGGACGGCGTGACCACATCGCCGGTGAAAGGGTTTCTGGCAAGCCCGGATGCAGACGTCTGTACTGATACTGCTTTAGTCTGCACAACCGGAGCTGCGTATGGCCTGGTGACCGGGGCGCCGACCGCGGGGCGAATGGCCGGAAGGCTGGCAGCCGGCGCTGAAAAGCTGCGGTACTGGTCGCGGAGCTCGAAGCAGACTTCGCGGTTTACTTCGTCCACCTTCAGACGCCAGGCGGGACCCGCGACAACCTGAAGCGCTTCACTGAGCTTCAGCGGGCCGATGGTGCGCTGAACGGCGGGCAGCGGACGGCTGAGCAGTTCAGAAAACGCAGCGCTCGTTGCTGAACACAGTGAATAGCCTGACTCCAGCAGCAGATAGCGGAATCCTTCACCGACCGTGCTGACCAGCTGCGCCGGCATGGTGATATCGACAACCTGATTCAGCGGGTCCAGCTGCGCATCGGCAGGGCGGGTGCTGACCAGGGTATAGCGATCGTAGCGCACGACCTCCGGCGAGCGGTAGCGGTAGATATCATCAAACCGTGCCGGTGTGCGGCTGCGGGAATACACCGACGCGGTGTCTGTCGCGGCTGCATTCACACAGCCTGCCAGCATTACCGTGCAGGCAATGATGCCTGCACGTTTAGCGGCCTGTCCGGAAGGTACTGCCATCAGGTTCCACCCCAGGAATAGTCTTAATCAGGACTGCTATTCTGGCTGTGGGGTAAAAACGGACAACGTAAAACTCTTAGCGGGATTTGAAGAAAAAGGAAGAGGCCCGTTACATCAGGTCGCACAGTTATAAATGAGAAGAAAACATAGCCCGAAATACACTGGCAAAACGATCCACTAAAACTACATACAGCAGGACGGAACCCCATAGACACGGAATCATGTAAAAAAGCACTTCTTCCATAAGGTTTCGGCACAGGGCGCTGTAAATAAAGAAAATAAAGGCATTAACACAAAATGCCCTGAGCGCATCCCCCATAAGGCTGGCTGTCAGTAAAAAGTTCATCAAGAACAGCACTGTGTAATAGATACTGAAGCCCCCGTGTCGCAGGAGTATGATGTCATACAACCAGTTGAGAAAACGAGATAAGAGTTTCATCTGTCGGTTACCTGGTATGCATGTTGTGCCAGATAAAACTGAAGAGCATGAATACTAAAACAACTGCAAAAACAGCCAAATTTAAATAAAACAAGTGAGGTGGAGTGACGTGCAGGAAACGTATGCGTCGTGCCGTCTTCTTCGTTTTCGGTCTGGTGCGTCGGAATAACATCGTAGGAACCTCATCTGGAAACATAATGAGGGGAGTTTGCGACGGACTAAGAGTTATAAAAACCGGGAAATCTGATTCAGTACGACAGACTTTTTCTTTGCATCAGCTGACTGACCGTATCACTGCCCTTAAACGCCGTCAGGCCATAAAAACAAGTTTTATAGCCTGACGGCGTTGCCCGCTAAGGACGGTACTGGGTTGTGTAGTTAACTGTGAGCAGACCATCAACAGAGATATCCTCATCAAGAGCATCCCAGTGTATGCCACGCTGACTCAGTTCAAATGCATTCAGCTCATGTGCAGGGGCATTAACCAGCGAAGGGAACCAGGTCAGCGGCACGCCAATAACCCGGCCATCATTTAAACTCACCCACATCAGATTATCGTCAAATACCACCTTCACAGGGGTGATTGTCATTGCTTTTCTCCTCAAAAAAAACGGCACCGTGAATGTTCTCCACTGTGCCGCCGGTTCGTTATATCTGGAACTTCTCTCAGCAGGCCAGTGGCCAGAAATCGCTGTCGAGTATCTGAGCGACAGACCATTCAGGCTGATCAGGAAAAACAGCCAGGCCGGCTTCAGTTGATGCGACTGCAACACCTTTTGACCAGATAACATCTGTCCAGTCAGGGTCACTGAACTTTGTTTTGAGACTGGGTGACTCCTTCAGGGTATAGAGGATCTCTTTTCTCTGGGCCTTAATGTTTTTCTCCCAGGATGTGCCACGATGTGAAGGCTGGTATTTCCACTTCAGAAGATAAGCAATCAGTAAACTCATGCTGCTTGCCAGCTCACGCTGCTCGCTTTTACCCACGTCCTCAATCTTCTCAGAAATTTTTTCAAGGTCTATCTCTGAAAACTTACCTGAGCGCAGCAGGGTGGTCTGCTCTGAGGACCAGGCCACCACATCCTTTTCATAGAGCGTATGTACTGTCATTTTTAACCTCCGTGCAGAGCAGTCATCATTATGGATTAATGAAGTCTGTCAGAGAAAAATCCGCCAGTCAAAACAGGTCGGTCAGATAGTGAGATACAGAAACGCCATCGGCATTGAAGGATGCTGAGCAGGCAGAGGTGTTAAAATGCGTACAATAAAGTGCAGCGTACCGATACGATATCCTGGGGTAAAAGTGATATCCAGGATACGACGAAGAAGCGGGCAACGTAAAAATTTGAGTTTGTACTGAAGAATTAAGTTTAAGAGGCCGATACAGGAAAAGTGGCATTTCGTCACGAACAAAAACAACAGGAAAGAGGGTGTTATGAAAAAATTACTGTCAGGTATATGTTTAGCGGCGGCATTTACGGTAAGTGCGTCAGCAACGGCAGCAACCACTAATAAGGTTACGGTGAGTGGTCTGCACTTCCAGAAAACTCAAAACGGTCTCCAGGAAATTGAAGGGATGGGACAAAATACCAGCAGTAAAACGCTCGGTAACATTATCATTAAGTTTAATTTGCTGAAAAATGACGTTGTAATAGGTCAGGCTGTAGATATGGCCAGCAACATTGAACCCGGGCAAAAATTCACCATTAACGCTATCTACAACAGCATTCAGCTTAAGCCAGATTCGTTCAAACTGACTGAAGTATTGGCAACAGAAAAATAATGCATTCTGGAACTGCCTCTTCACGCTGTAAAAGCAGCTTTAATGGCATTGCCTGGGACGATGCATAAATAGAGAAAGCGCCATAAAGGCGCTTTTGGCATTAAATGCGGTGACTGAATTATTCCGGATAAAAATCCTGAGATACAATTTGCTCTATTCCCCAGATATCGTATTCCAGTAAGACATCTGACTGTGTTTCCTGCGAGGCAAAAGAAACAGCATCGGCCCAGACGATCGCTATCCAGTCAGGAGCGTCCAGAGCCACTTTCAGACTCGGCGTTCCTTTGATATGTAACGCGATAGCTTTACGTTGTTCTTTAATGCTACGTTGACAGCCTGGTCCGCGATATCTAGGCAATAATTTCCATTTGAGAAGATGTGCAAGCAGTACAGCCATGCGACTGGCTAATTCACGTTTTTCTCTTTTTCCGACGTCGTCAATCTCCCTGGCGATATTAGCAATATCAATCTCAGAGAAACGCCCCTCACGCAGTAATGCCGCCTGTTCCTGAGACCAGGCCACTACGTCAGCTTCATATGGTGTATTCATGGTTGATATCCAGTGATTTTTTCTGGTAGATGAGCATCATTCTGGAAAAAAAGCGCCAGAAAATCGGCGCTTTGTATTATTGACGGATCGTTAAGAACTGCATTGTGCATCCCTTACCTTTATCTTCTGGCGTTCATCAGTCTTATTCCATACTGACTGAAGACTGTGTCGGCAGAGACCAGAGTGAGTCCTTCCATCTGTGACTGTGCAATAAGCATACGGTCAAACGGATCGCGGTGATGCCCGGGTAATTCTCCGGCCTGTTCTGCATGAGCATGGGTAATGGAAAGAGGAAAGAAGCGGTTTATTTCCATTGCCTCATCAATATCCGCATCAAACTGTAGTTTGTTCAGTGAGCGTTTGATTGAAATTTCCCAGGGCGTCACGGCGCTTACATAAACAACGTTGTTACCGCGTGAAATGACGCCTTTTGTCACAGGACCCAGAGCGGGATCATCTGTCAGCCACCATATAAAGACATGTGTATCAATCAGAAGGCGCTTCATCAGTCACCTTCAAACATCTTCTGGATTTCAGCATCAGCCTCATCAAAGCCGCTATCCAGTGATATAGCATGTTTATAGCCGCCGGGAACTCTGTCGCTCTGTACAACAGGAACTAACTGAACGTAGGGCTTACCGGATTTAGCAATAATTACAATTTCTCCCTCCGCAGCCTGATCGGCTAACTGGCTGAGATGGGATTTAGCTTCATGCATATTTGCCTGAATGGTCATAATAAACCTCACTTAGCTAAGTTAGCTAACATGATATCGTGAGAGGGCTTTAGCGTCAAAAATGCCTGTGTTGCTGACATATCTGCTAATCGCAGCTCTGATGCCGCCTGTGAAAAAAAAGCGCCAGAAAAACTGGCGCCGTGAGGGTATAGCTTGATGAATCCTTTACGAAATTGCGTAAATGGCCTTACGACAGATGCCATAGCCGTGCCCGAGGAACGGTATGTCATCGTCAAAGTCCATTGGCGGCTCGTTCGCCGGATTACTCGGAGCCGTCTGTTGTGCCTGAGAAGGCTGAGGCTGTTGTGGCTGGCCCCATCCGCTCTGCTGGCCTGACGGCTTATTGTTTCCACTGGTGTTGGTGCTGCTTTTAGCCCCGCCCAGCATCTGCATTGTTCCGTTTACATCAACCACGATTTCGGTCGTATAGCGTTTAGTACCTTCGCTATCCTGCCATTCCCGTGTTCTGAGTTTGCCTTCGATATAGACCTGTGAACCCTTACGCAGGTATTCACCGGCAATTTCAGCCAGCTTTCCAAACAGAACGACACGATGCCATTCGGTTTTTTCCCGGTTTTCACCGGTCTGTTTGTCACGCCAGGTTTCTGAAGTGGCCACTGAAAGGCTGGTCACAGCAGTACCTTTTGGCATGTAACGAACTTCGGGGTCCTGACCGAGATTGCCGACCAGGATAACTTTGTTGACGCCGCGTGCGGACATAATGAATTCCTCTTAGAGATGGGGTTGAGAGGAACACACCCGCCGGGATGTGTTCCAGCGGTGTGTCCGTGACGCTTAGAAAGATTCCGGATCGTAAGCCTTTTGAGTGGCCGGACCGGTTTCTGGCGTCTGGGAAGCGTTAGGGGCCTTGTAAACAACGACCTGCCCCTTTTTGATGAAGTCAACCTTTATCAGGCGGGCCTTCAGTGAGGGACGGGCTTCACCGGCGTGCTCACCGCTTTGCAGGGTAAACACGTCGGCTTTAAGGCCACTGAGTACAAATCCAATCAGGACTTTTTCCTCTTCATCAACGGCTTTCTGGCAGCGGTTGATGAGGGAGGTCGCTTCTTTACCCGATACAGTAATGTCGAAGCGGGTATAGGATGCACTGTCAGTTGGTCCGGTCAGGGCATTGATTACGGCACAGGTAAATTCACCTTTTTGCCCCTCAAGACGACGAATCGAACTGAGGTAGCCGATACCACTGACGTTAAGGTTGAAATACTCTTTCTGGTTGTTGCCGGTAGTGGCAGAGCCAGCAGAAGCAGTGTTGTTTGAAGCAGGGGTATTTGCAGTAGCAGTCATGATGTTATCTCCGGAGTAAAACGAAACAGGGTGCGGAGAAACATCAGTCCCGTGCGGGAGAGAGTTTCCCGCAGGGGGTCAGCAGATAACTGCCGACAGGCTGTATTAGTGAAGTGGACCTTGACCTTAAAAGGCACCTGTTTGCAAAGGTTAAACAGGTTTAAACCGCCCGAAAGCGCCATCTCTCAGGTTGTGATGGCATTGGCATGTGATTACCCGAAGGCGTTCCTCTCAAATCACCGGAACATTGGCAGTTGTCGGAAGGACAACGTTTAGCCTCTTTATCTTTCACGTACACGCGGCGCTTGTCAATCTGGCCGCGTATAAAAATTCATCAGTGCGCGGATAATAAAAAGCGGCACCTCTCGGCACCGCCATCGGGGTCTGCACCATCGACCTTTTGTTAACCTGCCTGCGGCAGTTGCTCCGCTGGCGTGTTCAGCGCCCGGCACGGGTTTCACGGAGTTTTCGTGCCTTACCGTCTCACGCTCAGGTGTGTGCATGGGCGGTCAGACTGTACTCCGGCAACACATGCATTAGATGCTGACGGAGCCCGCAGTCACGGGGTGCGGCTTCAGAGCCGGCGTCACAATAACAAAGGCGCTACCCGCCCGCAATCGGATAAGACGGGTTAATTCTTTTTTGTTTTTGGCGACTTAGCGCGGGCGGGGCTTTTACGCCTGCCTGAATCCAGACTGATGATGCCTTTGCATTCCGGGTAACGCGTACAGCTGCGGAATTCTCCTTTAGGGCTCCTGCGTAGGGCGGTTTTGCTGCCGCAGAGCGGGCAAGGAGGAGAAGGCGGCACCCGGATGCTGATGCGCTGCTGCATTCCCTGGCTGACTAACGTCGCGGTCCAGGCGGTCTGACGCTGCAGAAAGTCGTTCAGGTTCATACGGCCGGCAGCCACTTCGTCAAGCGCCTGCTCCCAGAGTGCAGTCATACCCGGGTCGGTCAGCTGCGCTGGCAGGGCATCGATGACGTCCGCCCCCAGGTCTGTTGCCAGAAGTTTACTGCCTTTGAGCGTGATGAACCGGCGGCTCAGCAGCTGCTCGATAATGCCGGCCCGTGTTGCTTCAGTGCCGAGCCCGGCATTTTCTTTGAGGATTTTACGCAGCTGAAGGTCGGTGACGTACGCAGCGGCGTTCATCATGGCACCAATCAGCGTGTCAAAGGTGTAGTGTGCAGGCGGCTGGGTCATCAGCTGCTTAACCTCTGCGCCGGTAACGCCGCACTGTGCACCTTTTCTGAGTGGTGGCAGGGCACCTGCGTTTTCATCATCAGCAGCGTTCTTATTCTCCTCGTCCTTTGTAAACAGCACTTTCCAGCCCTTCAGGACTTCGGTGCGGCCGGTCGTGCGGAACAGCTGGCCACCAATATCAAAGGAAATGCGCGTCGCATCCGACTCGCACAGCGGCAGAAACTGGGCCAAGTAGTTGCGACGGATAAGCAGGTAGACCTGGCGCTCTGTCTCAGTCAGGCCGGACAGCTGAACGGCGTTGCGCGTGGGGATAATGCCATGGTGCGCCGTGATTTTTTTATCGTTCCAGATGCGGGAAACAAACCCTCTGTCCAGTTGTGAAAGCAGGGATGCGAACTCAGGTGAGGGGTCAGTCCGCGCCATGGCATCAAACACGGCCGGGATTTCTTCCCGCATCGACTCAGGCAGCCAGCCGCAGTCTGTGCGGGGATAGGTCGTGGCCTTGTGCGTTTCATACAGGCTCTGGGCGGTGTCCAGCACCTGCTGTGGCGACATATTCCACATCCTGCCACAGGCCCGCTGCAGCGTTCCCAGTGAAAAGACCAGCGGGGCGGCCTCTTTCTCGCGTTTAGTTTCGTACTCCGTCACCGTGGCAACACCCGCCTGACGGCAGAGCTGCGCCACCTGCTGTGCAATATTCTGGTGAATACAGCGCTGTTCCTCATCCGTATAGACGGCGGCCGGGACCCACGATGCCTGAAAACTGACACCTGAAGCACTGAGCACAGCCTTAACCTGCCAGAAGGGCTTCGGTACAAAGGCAGCAATTTCGCGGTCGCGCCGAACAACCAGTGCCAGCGTGGGCGTCTGTACACGCCCGACTGAGACCACACCCTCAAAACCTGCTTCGGCTGCCCGGAGGGTATACAGCCGGGACAGGTTCATGCCGACCAGCCAGTCCGCGCGTGAGCGTCCCAGCCCGGCATGGTACATCCCAACCGAAGCCTGTCCCGGACGCAGGTCGCTCAGAGCAGCCCGGACGCTGAGCTCGTCCAGTGCCGAGAACCACAGGCGCAGAATCCTCCCCTCCCAGCCGCAGTAGTCCAGCAGTTCGCGGGCGATGACTTCACCTTCGCGATCGGCGTCGGTCGCAATGACCACCTCATCTGCCTGCCTGAGCAGTTTCTCAATGACCTTAAACTGATCCTGCGTGTCCTTTTTAACGACAACCTGCCATCTTGAAGGAAGAATAGGCAGCACAGACAGCGACCAGGGCTTGCCGTACTGCTGGCCATAGACCTCCGGGGGCGCGGTCTCCAGCAGATGACCGACCGCCCAGGTGACTGTCACGCCATTACCCGTCAGAAAGCCCTCACCACGCCGAGTCGCGCCCAGTACGGCGGCAAGGTCACGCCCCTGAGAAGGCTTTTCGCACAAAAATAACCGCATCACCGGCCCCGCTACTGACCGGCTTTATAACGCAGGCGCAGAAGGTTCACGCTGGCTTCATTAACTGGCGGGGAGAACGCCGAGCGTTTGTCACCGAGCAGAACGGCCCGGTCGGGTTCACCAGCTGCTTCGCAGGCTTTTCGCCAGGTTTCATTATCTTCAGCGGCATCGATACGAGTGGCGTCAACATGACGGTATGAAAGTACCGTACCGTAAATCTGTCGTAGAAGACGACCACCTTCGCTCAGATACTGATCTCTTTTAGAACGTGTTATAAGACCGTAATGAGATGCCTGCAAAACCTTTTTGGCAAACTGATCGAATCCCATGAGCAGGAATACACAGCGATAACCCAGAGGGGTTCGGGTAAAGACATTAATGTCGAGTGGCTCAGCTGATTCCACGTTGCTGACCGACACACCTTTAGGCAGCATGCTCATGTCTTTATCAATCTGTTCCAGCAGAGAAGTCATGGCTTCAGAAGCAGACCTTATTTTTTCTTCAAGCTGGTACATCGCCTGATCTGCCCAGGGGTTATTCCTGAGCGAATCCTGATTTATCTGGCCTGCTCTCTGGAAAAACTGAGGCATACCGATGATCCCGTGTCGCCCGGGCTTATCAGTCTCATTCTTTTCAGGTTTGCGTCCCTGCCAGAGTCCAATTGCATAATTAGTATGAAGCGCTATCGTCATTTCGGACTGCAATGCGCCCGTCCGCTTGTCCGTTTTATCAGCCATTGTTGTCACCTGCCGTCAGTTAAGATGAGGCGACATAGTCCTGAATTATCAGGTTTTACAACAGCCTGAAACTCATAATTCCAATCCGCTAATTATTATCAGTAAATCTCAAGACCTCAAAGCACCAGCTGAGCTGATTATATTTAGACACTGTTGCGCTCCGCATCTCTGTTTGCTATTTGACCGCTGTTGCGCCCCGCAACGCTGGTTATTATTTGACCGCTGTTGCGCCCCGCAACACTGGTTATTATTTGACCGCTGTTGCGCCCCGCAACACTGGTTACTATTTGACCGCTGTTGCGCCCCGCAACGCTGGTTACTATTTGACCGCTGTTGCGCCCCGCAACAGTGGTTAATATTTGACCGCTGTTGCGCCCCGCAACACTGGTTACTATTTGACCGCTGTTGCGCCCCGCAACACTGGTTGTTATTTGACCGCCACTCCGCTTCCTGACATCGACTTTTATAAATCGCAGAATATTTGACCAACATAAACAACTCAGTTAGCTGAACTGTCGTCTGATAGCGGCGATCGCAGCGCTGACCTGTTCAGCGGTCGCACGGTTTTCAGGCAGGACGGGAGCCGTATGTTTTGACTCTGATTTTGGCGAAGACCTGCCTGCAGCACTGTTTACAGGCTTTGCAGAGCCCTGCGCAGAATGCGTCGCAGGAGCTTCAGACGGCCGGAATTCGCCCTGTCTGGAACGTTTCAGCATGGTGAACATCCAGCCGGCAGGGTTCGCCAGGCGGCCTTTGCTCAGTTGCTCCTGCAGCAGGCCGCTCAGGGCGTCAGCCACCGGCACCGGCAGCGCACAAAACTGCTCGCTGACCATCTGGCGGTCTTCGTTGCTCAGCATGGCCAGAAAACTCTCGGGCAAAACCGGCTGGTCAGCAACGTACGTTTCTTTAATCACACTCTGTGTGAAAGAACGTACGTTACGGTTCGAATTTCGAACTCTGTTGTAAGTGACTGATTTATTACTTAGTTCGGATTCCGTACTCAGTGATTTTCGAGCCTGCGCATGACTGAGTTCGGATTCCGAACTCAGTATTTCAGGAGATTTTTCAGCAGTTTTCTGACTGAGTTCGTTTTTCGAACCCGGTTGTTCCGCGCCGTTTTTACGCATCATGGCCAGCGGCGTTGACGGAGCATTGAGGCGACTTTCAATCAGCGCAAGGCGGCTGTGGCGGTGGCGCATGCCGCTGTCCTGCAGAATGTCGTTAACGATGGCCAGCGCCGTCATGCGCACGGACTTGTTCTTACTCTGGCAGCTCTGCTCAACCAGCGTCAGCCAGCCCGGGTCGAAGCTCTCCGCATCACGGTAGCCCAGCGGCTCATCGTGCTGAGCATAGATGTTGCCACGAACCCGACCGCCCTCGTCGCGTACCTTTTTACACAGGCTTATCCAGCCCGTGAGCCGCAGCATCAGCAGCGTGCGGCTCACGGTTTCACGCGAGGCTTTGTCCGAATGTGCTGAGGCAAGCTGTGCCTGCAGTTCGTCATAGGTCGGAAACACCGCCCCGTCATTCTGCTGGGCATAAAGGCGTATCATCACCCAGGCGGTTTTATCGAGCGGCGACAGGCGCGTGTCGAGAAACAGCCGACGGGGAAACGCATCGTGGACGTTGCCCATAAACAGCAGACCGCTCCGTTCCTGGCTGGCGTCGCCATTCACTGCCCTGCGCTCAAGGCTTTTTTCCATGCGTGACAGCGTGTGCGCCACAATGCTGTCGGCGGGTATGTTCATTTTTTGTTCCCCTTTTTTACCTGAGACAGCACAGTGCCGGGATAACCCGGCACTGTCTGGTCTTCGCTGGTCGTCCGTTACCGGCGTATTTCACGGTTATATGTCTCATGGTCCATCAGCCACCACTGCCGGCCACCGTCCTTGCTGAGCATTCGCCAGTAGGGGCCGACATCAATTTTAAGGTAGCCGTTGAGGGCGAGCCGCCGGAACACCTTTTTACCGCTGCAGAGCGCAAGGAACAGCTGCTGAGCCCGGCGGCGCACTGCTGGCGAAACCTGCTGACGCCGGGTGAAATCGCTTAACTGCATCAGGCCTCCTTACGCAGCACTGGGATTGAGGAAACCCGTTTTGATGCCTCCCGGCACCACTGGCAGACCTTCGTCCATACGGCGGTCAGCGACAGGCTGTGAAGCTCAGCCGCGAGCATCATCGCCTCCAGCGCCTTGTGCGAGTCCGGCGACTCAAGACCGGTGTTTTTCCACTCGTTCCAGAGAAGCGCATCCTGCTCCTCGGTCAGAGACTGCGTCCTGCCCTGTCGGCTCTCAATGCCCATCAGACGGCGACGGCTGCTCACGTCAGAAGGTGACATGCCAAAGTATTTGTCCATCAGCTCCATAGAGCCGCCCAGCTCAAGGGCGCGGTCGATCATCAGCATACGGGCCTGCTCGTTGCGGGCCTGGTTGAGTATCAGCCAGAAGTTTTCGTGGTTTAATTTGACGTCCAGGACGGACACCTTCGACTGACCTATATAGTGCAATTCGTCGAGGCTGAGGCCGCTGAGCACGCGAATTTCCTCAACTGACAGGCCCAGCGATTCGCAGCGGCGGATATTCCCGCATTTGATGTCCATCAGCAGTGAGCTAAGAATACTGGCTGTTGCGCCGGAAAGGTTTTGCTGGTTCACAGACCACCTCCCGTGCAGATCTGGCTGGTCAGCTGTATTGCATCAAAAATCCAGCCTGACAGGCAGGCCCCCAGTAAGAGTGTGTTAATCATTGCGTGTGTCTCCCGCCGTAAGCTGCTTATTAGCCTGCGCCCCTGCCAGGCCGTAACTGAGTTCGGCCTGACGGCCTGCGAACCATCCTGCGTTTCTTGCCAGTATGTCGCCGCGACAGCGTTTCGCCTCGCGCGTGACAAGCGCAGAGAAGGCCTGTCCCGAATGCCGCTGCGCAAGCCAGCGCTGTAGCAACTGATTCTCACCGTCAGGCGTACTGAAAGACTGCAGAACCTGCCAGACGCCGGAGACCCATCCTTCACGGAACTGGTCGGCACGGCCGCGAAGCGTACTCTTCTTAATACGCTGCCTGCGGTAACTCGACATGTGCGCATCTGTTGCCGCCCGCACTTTGCGCTGCAGCACGGTATAGATATAGAGGGCCAGCTCGGGACGTTCCCCGAAGCCGTAGAAGTGGAGTGAGCGACGGATCAGGCGCAACCCGCCCGTGCTCACGTAACCGTACCAGCCGAACCAGCACCGGCAGCCTGTAGCCATGCATACCACTGTGGCCAGCGAGTGCATCCAGGCGGGGACTTTCTCAGCGTTACTGGTCAGCTGTTCGCAAACCGATTCACCTATCTCACTCAGCGAAATCTGATCGTCAGTCAGACCGTGACGGCGCATAAGCCGCTGGGCCAGCGCAACCGCCCGGGCGGCTTCATGATCGTTGCTGTTCTGCGTCCCCAGCGCCATCAGGCGACGGATGCGACGGGTGAGCTTTGAGTTTTCAGGCATGACGCGCCCCCCGGTAACTGCCTGCCATGTGTAGGGCCTTTTTCTCCTTGACGTCCTGGCAGCCGGCGCAGAGTTTCACACCAGGCATCGCACGCTGGCGGCCTGCTGGAATGTCAGCACCGCAGCACTCACAGAACTCATTTGACGGCTCATCAGTTCGGAGCTGCGACCGGACGGCGTCAATGCCGCGCTGAATGAATAAAGCCGTACTGGCCTGTGCCATTTCGTCGTTCAAATCATCAGACATTTTCTCCCCCTTTTGCGGCAAGGCGCTGCAGCTCACGCAGGCGGCGAATGATGCGAATAAGGCGCATCATTTTGACCACCATGACGTCGTCAAATACCGGCGTGTCGGCCGGTTCCTGAGAACCAAAAAAATTCAGACAGAACATGAACATGTTGCACTGCTGATTAGGCAGACGACCGGAAAGGCCTGCCAGGAATAAGCTGAATTCTCTGCTGCCGCCTGATACGGAAAAACCGGCAGACTCAGGGCTTTTGTCCTCACTGATGTCGCTTACACACCCCATACCTTCGGCAATTTCGTAGACAAGTCGGTAGGCCATGTCCTGGAGATGCTCAACATCATCCTGCATAGCCGGGATCAGCCAGATGTCGCTGACGGGTTCAAGGCCGGTTTCGGCAAAGCTCACGGACCCGGCTGACATTGACTCCGCATCGTCCTGCTCTCCAAACGCCGAGGCCAGGGAAAGACTCCCCAGAGAAATCAGCCCCGTGCCGTGTTCAGCGTTATTGTTGACACCATCACCGGTAATAACGGGACGGCCACCAAACAGGTCATTCTGGATTTCTCTGCGCGGAAGGCTGCCGGCGCTGATGCCGGAACTGTCGGGCAGAACGGTATGACCAGCTTGCTCAGGAGCGGATTCGGGGCAGGTTGAGCCAGTGAGAGTGCCTGAGCGCAGGCCGGTGACGGGCGTGCTGGAAGTCGTGTCATCCGGCAGAACGGTAAGGGGAGCAGTGTGCCCGCCGGAACGCTCCGGGACCGGGCTGAGGGTCAGTGAGGGCATGGCCGGCGGCTCCCCAAACTGCTCGCGGCGCTTCTGTTCCTTAGGATCGAGCTCAATCAGCCAGCGGTCATAGTTCAGGCTGGGGTGTGGCAGAGCCTTTATAAGATGACCAATAAATTCGTCACGAAAATGCTCAAGGGTAAAACTGTCAGGGTCGTTGAACTGACTGCAAGTCTGAGAAAAAACTGACTGAAAATTATCAGTCGTGTCCACAGCTAATCGAAATTTCAGCCACACTTTCTCCGCGAGGGAACGAAGATTAAGTAACGGAATAACCTGACTCCGGCTCAGCCCGCTTTCAAGTAACTCAGGCATAGAGGGATAAAGATATTTTAACGTATCCTCCATTCTGCTGATGCTGGATGCATGAATCGGATAACCCTCTAAATTCAAAAGGTCTGAAAGTTCACGAAGCGAAACAGAATGCCCAAGTAACTCCTCCTGAATAGTTCTCGCATTGTGTACGCCAAGTGCTTTATCCAGATATGTCAGATCCCCCCTGACCTCATTCTCAGCAAGATGGCCAACCAGACATTTAAGACGGCCCGGCCACGGTTTGAAGATGGTGTGAACACGATAAAAACGCTCTTCGCCTGTTTCCTGCCACAGCTCACATAAGATTTGATAGCGGGTATTCCCGCCATCACTGAAAATATAAACATCGTCACCCTCTGGGTTACGGGTAACTTTGGGGATAGAATCCAGGCCTCTCGCCCGAATTGACGCTTTAATTTCATCAAAACGGGGATTTCTGCTTTTGCGCGGATTGTCGGGATTCGGACGAAGTTGATCCAGCGTCAACACCATGGCCATCTCGCTGACTGGCAAGGGGGCCTCTGAGACATTACCCCCCTGCTGCGCCGGTGATTTTCCCCGGAGCAGCATCGCTGTGCCCAGGTTCAGGTTGCGCACGTTATTCATGAAGACCTCCCGGCATCGACCCGGAGATTCTCAAAACGGGTATAGCGACCTTCAAAACGCAGCCGCAGGGTGCCGGTTGGCCCCTGACGCTGTTTGCCTATGATTAGCTCTGCCAGGCCTTTGTCCGGGGAGTTTTCTTTGTAAACCTCGTCACGGTAAACAAAAATGATGACGTCAGCATCCTGCTCAAGCGCACCCGAATCACGCAGGTCGCCGCAGTTGGGGCGTTTGTCAGCCCGGCTCTCCAGGGAACGATTGAGCTGGGACAGTGCCACCACCGGGCAGGCCATCTCTTTCGCCAGGGCTTTAAGCGACCGGGATATCTCTGCGATTTCCTGAGTGCGGTTTTCCTGATCCGGGCAGCGCATGAGTTGAAGATAGTCGAGGCCAATGATGTCAGGGTTACCGTAGCGGCGGGCGTTGCGTCTTGCCCGCACCCGGAGCATGGCCGGCGTCAGATCACTGGTGTCATCAATGAGCAGACGCTCTTTCATATCGCCAGTCAGTAATGCGAAGGCACCTGATACTCGTGCCCAGTCCTCATCATCCATCATCCCGCTTTTCATGCGGGTCAGGTCAACGTTGCCGAGCGACGACACCATGCGCATCAGAATTTGCTCCACAGGCTGCTCCAGACTGTAAAACTGGCCATTTAAGGCCACGTTTTTCATCAGAGCATTAACGATGATGTTTATCAGCAGCGCCGTTTTCCCCATAGAAGGACGTGCGGCAATGAGGACAAGGTCGCCCGGCTGGAGGCCGCTGGTAAAGGCGTCAAGCTCGTCAAACCCGGTTGGCGTGCCGGTAATGCCGTCAGGCGTCTGGCAGCGCCGTTCGAGTTCCGCCGCCAGCTTTTCCAGTCCGCTAACCATGCTCACGCCCTGCTGCGGTTCGGCCCGCTCTGCCAGCTGCGTGATTTTCATCTCGGCCGTTTCCATCGCGGCCGCAATGTCAGCGCCCGGCGCGGTGGCTGAAGCATGTATCTCACTACCGATGGCTGCCAGCTGACGCCCGCGACTGTAGCGGGCCACGATGTCGCAATAGTGCGTGATGTTAGCCACGCTCGGGGTGTTTTTGGCGATCTCAGCCAGATAGGCAAAGCCGCCCAGTTGCTCAAGCAAGTCCTTGCCCCGGCTTTCAATGCTCTCGGTAAGCGTTAGCAGGTCAATCGGCCTGCCTGCCGCCACAAGATGCGACATAGCATTGAATATTTCCCGGTGAGCCTTATGAAAGAAATCATGAGGCCTGAGACGCATGACAACTTCATCCCAGCAGTCATTGTCCAGCATCAGGCCGCCAATGACGCTCTGTTCTGCGTCCAGTGCACAGAGGCCTGGAATATTTCTGCGTTTGTCAAACATGACAACCTCCCTTACGCGAGATCGCTAAGGAGGGACGAAAGCCGCATTCATTCAGTGACGTTATACCTTTTATTTTCAGAGAACTGACATTAAGGCAAAAATTTGTAAAGGGTGCCGGACGAACAGTTGCCGGGAGTAAACTCCCCGAGACTGTCTGCATGATTTCAGACCAATGTGGTTGCCGCCCCTGGTCTGAAGATGCGGACAGCATATTCATGTCAAAACTTTGAAGGAAATATCCATGAATACATCTACACAGCTGCCGTCCGGCATTGATTTTTTTAACTTTCATGAAGATGACGGGCTCCAAGAAACCATGTTTCTTATTTACTCGAGCTATTTCTGGGCCGTTGCACGAGAACACTCTGAGGACGTTGTATCCCGCCATACGATGTATCGCCTGCAGTGGCTGGGTGACTGGCTTGCAGTAACTAACGGATGGAAAGAGATGAATCCCGGAATCACTCCCCTCAAAGCCCTCCAAAGTTACCTTATTCTGCGCCACAATTTTTCTGCTGCTGAGGCTGCCAAAATGACTGCTGGAGAGATGAATATGGCGCTTGAGGCAGAATGGGAAACTTATAAAGCCAGCAGTGGTGCCAGAGACTTTCTGCGCCGCGTTGAGAAGCGTCTTGACTCGCTTGATGACCCCTACACGGGCAGGCACTGATGCCAGTAGTTGGTAAACAGTGAATCTAGGGGGCGTAAAGGTAAACATCATTTCACGTCCCCTTCTTCTGAAAGTACGTCGAATTTATGCTTCCACTCAGGGAACAGTTCGCAGGCAAGTTTGTGCATAGAATCAAAGGCCGAATCACTGGTACGGCTGGTTTTCTTCTCCAGACGGTGAACCGGTAGCCCGCTTGCGTGTCCCTGCTTATAGACCGTCAAATCGTAAATACGGGTATTTAGCATCGAGATTGCAATCTGCTCAGACTGTGCGCTGTAGGCTTTGTCATGGATAATCTGCTCAGCCTGCTTAAGCGTTTCTGTGGCCAGGTTGGTATAATCCATACAGTTGACCAGCATACGTATGGCAGGGAGTTTTATGCCAAATGCAGAATACGGCACAAGATCTTCCATCAGGGTAACGGTTCCGCGCATGAATTCGCGCACGTCAGGCAGTACGGGTTTAACCATGCCGATCATTTCCCCCGTTGAAGCAAGGATAATCAGCTCGGACATCACCGTTTTCGCACCCTGGGAATCAATCAGAATGACGTTGTACCCCTCGAACAACGGTGCAGAAAGCGCATTGCGCAGCCGGACTCGTCCGTCAGGCACGTTAAGCATGTAAGTTGGGAGAAGATTGCGTGGATCGTTTGAAACAATAAGGTGGAGATTATCGATTTGCGTGCGGGAAATGATGTTATCTGCTACTGAGAGGTTTACGGTCTGCATGAGCAGCTCGTAGAGTCCGCAGGGGGCTTCATAACTCAGGGGAAATATACTGCTGGCCGTTGGCTGAGCATGGTCGCCATCAATAATGAGAACCTTCAGGCCGGCATCGGCCAGAAATCCACCAAGATTAGCGGTTTGAGTTGATTTACCCTCTCCACCTTTGGTAGAAACTACGGGTATAACTTTCGTTTTTGAATGCATTTAATCACCTGATAACTAATAGTTAATCAAGTGCGAGCAAATGCATACTCAACTGCGATTCAGGGACACGGGGATTGAAAATCCCCGTGTCCCTGGTTCGATTCCGGGTTCGGGCACCACAAATTTGAAACCCTCGCTTCGGCGGGGGTTTTTGCGTTTTGGGGCTTTTAAAGCTGCGCCTCAGTGGGTGAGTAAACTCGATTTAGGTGATGGTAAGGTTTTGATTTCCAGGTTTGGAGTGATTGTCGAGATTTCTACGAAAGGGTGCACGGAGCAGGCGAGCGGTGATAGCACTGATGAGCAATGCCCCGATCGCCAGGAGCAACAAGCAGGTTCGGGGTAGGTAAACTCGTACTAAATTCCAGAAATGCATTAATGGGGATCGCTGTAAGAGAGAACGACATAATGAGACATGCATTGTTAGGCATCGTAATGAAAGGAGGTCAACGGCACATGTACGGCTCTCACAGGTAACAGATCAGGGTGAGAGTGACGCAACCGCGCACGCCTGGCAGCAGTAAAATCTTGATGAATTTCTGAAAATAAAAGCAGATTGTTTCTGGCGAAAAGCGCGTCGGCTGGGCGATGATTAACTACACAATGCACTTACAGGTGGAGCTGATGTCGCATGGACACGACCGAACAGCTGGGCGGGAAGTATTACTTTGATGGTATGAGTGTGGATAAAGAAGAGTTGCTGATGTGGCTTATTCTTGACGAGTTCACTAAAACCTTCAGCAACATCACGGATCTTCTCGCCGTAGCCTCAATGCTTGCCAGCCTGCCATTTATTCCTGTCTCAGGAAAACTGGATGCGAAGACGTCCACGACTGGCACCAGCCCTCTCTCAATATCAATGCGCAAACTAATCAGAAAACGATTTGCGAAAAAGCGCAGGACACTGACTATCGGTAGCATGATACGGGGGAGATGGGCCTACACGACGAGCGTTGGCGCTTACGTTGGTCGCTGGGTACCCTGGGTAGGTGCCGTTATTACTGCCCGTGACATCTACATCATTACGAATAACGTCATACATCGCTACCGACTGATAACGGGTGAAAAGGATTAAGCTCATGGAAACTTCAGTTCAGGTCAGAAACCTGCTTAAAAAATACTTCTGGGAAATGGCAGATGATGTCTCACTGAGTACAGGGAATCAGATGGTGCTGCCTGAAGAGGCCGCTGATTTTATTGAAGAGTACGCAGAGAAGTTTGGCGTCGACATGACCCATTTTGAGTTCAGGAAATACTTTCCTAACGAGGGCATACGCTTCCTGCCTAATGCCATACTGCCTAAATTCATGCGTACCGACCATCATGAACCTGCCGCTCTTACCGTCAGAATGCTGATTGAGTCGGCTGAAGCCGGACGCTGGCTTTTCCCCTAAACGATACGATGACCTATAAAGTTAAGTCTGGGATAAATGAATGACATTAATACTGCGAGAAGCAAGACATTCTGATGCTTCGCTCCTGAACGAGCTGGGTGTCAGAACATACACCCAACATTTTGAGCAGTACTGGACCCACAGAGATGAACTGGATGAATTCCTTAAGCAGGAATATTCGTTACAGGTGATCGAAAGCAGCCTTAACGATCCTTCTGCTGGCTGGTATGTAGTCGAGACTTCGGCTCCGATTGGATTTGTTAAAGTTATATGGCGATGCAATATTCCGGACACACCTATACACGGTACTCTTCTGAAAAAACTCTATCTTTTAGAAGGCACGACTGGGAAAAACTACGGCCAACTTATATTGAATAACGTTGCTGAGATGGCGAAAGAAAGAGGGAGTAATTTTCTGTGGCTCGAAGTACTTAAAGAAAACACCAGAGCGCGTGGTTTTTATGAAAAACAGGGAATGACCTTTATCAGAAATAATTTCTATAACACTGCTACGCAACATGTCACTGTGCATGTTCTCGGCAAAAACCTTTAAATCCCCCTGAACACCTAAAAAAGGCCTGCAGCAGCGCAGACTCTCCGGGCACATTTCCGTAAGTACACATCTACGTTTAGAGGGGCTTCTTAAAAGACGCCGTCACGACAGCCAGCACGCCACCAACCAACAGCGCAGAAGGCAGCAAAAACAGATTTGACCAGACTGCTGTTAGCCAGGCCAGATACAGCATGCAGGGTCCGTACTGCGCCGGTTTGATAAAGCGTTTGGCGTGGTGACAGACAAAACTCGATTCGTAACCCGCCCCGTAGCGACGCAGATCGCGCCTGACCAGCCCCTCAACCATGCCGGTGATAATCACCAGGCCGAATAGCGGCATACTGAGGAACAGGATCATCACGCGAATAAAGAAAATCAGCGTCACCCAGAGCGTGTGGCCTGCAGATACTCTCCCAAAGGTTAATAGGTTTGCGCCAAAACCGTTTACAGCAGGAATGAGGCCGCTTCCTTTTCGACTCGTTTCCCTGGAAGAGGCCAGCCAGTGACTGAATCCACTGTCTACAAACAGCCTGTGTCACGCGGCCTGTACCCAGCGGGTGATGGTTTCCACCGGCGTGACCATCAGCAGGCTTCGTGTATATCCCGATGCAAGGACATCTCAAGACCGGAGACGACAAACATGAAAAAGCACAGGAATAAAACGGGAAATAACCATCTGAACATCACGTAGACAGGGGAGATAAAACAACCATATAGATTTAAAAATTATCTGTCGCCAAACAGGATTGAATATCACTCTTCTTTCATATCGTTGAAAACAACAACCGCCACAGAATTAATATTTACGAAGTCACCATGATGTATTGATTATGCAAATAAAAAGCATCAGGTGGTGCAAATATATATGCACCACCTCATTTAAAAATTACAAATACCAGGATGTTACTACTTTGTTTTTATTAAAGTTAATCTCAAGATTCGAACCATGATGGCTGGTATCGCCAGTCATTTTGCCGGATGCTCTTGTCATCGTATCGGAGGCGTTACTGGCAGAGGTGGCCATTCCAAGTGCGCCTGAAATCGCACTTGCGCCTGGAACATATCCCATGACACTGGATGCCGTACTCAGATTACCACCTTTATTGAAGCTCCAACTATAACCGCCACTCGATGAAGAAAATTGATTATCTGGCGTTCCATACAGAGCCTGCACCTCAGCCTCAGTAGTTTTATTAGGAATGATATGTGAGCTTACATAACTTCGGCTAAATTTATCTTCGCCCCCCATAGAACTACATCCTGCAAGCAACAACATCATTGTTACAGCAACTAAAATAGCTTTCATTCTGCTTCTCCATGAAGTTTATCCAAACTCGACTCTATTTATTAACATGGAGTTAAAAATATGTAAACAACATTTATTTACATAAAACTGACATAAACTTATCATCTTAGAAATTAATTTTAAGCATTGAAATAAATAAAACACATCGCAGTAAAGCCAGACAATCTCCATTTCTTGGTTTTTTATTTCTGAACTCATCGCAAAATCGATATTTAATTTCATTTAAATATCAGGCACTGTCGGCCGTCTTTTATTCTGTGATGACCACACGAACAGGCATGGCTACAGCGTTAGCTACGGGTATTTTCGCCCTGTAAACTGTGACTACGAATTCAGAAGTCCCGCGCTTTCACTATGTAGAAGCTTTGTGTCGATAACAAAAGAGCGGTACGGTAATTAACGTGCGGCGATACAATGCAATTTACTATCATAAAATACAAATAGTTAAGATCATCAAAATGATATCGACTTCTGTTCTTTCCCTACAGATCACCTTTACGTTTGAGCCTAAATGGATGGCAACTAAGATTTCGCGGTTCTAAAATTTTCCACAATTTCGAAAAAGCATCGGTAAGCAGGGAATTACGAGCAGGACTCAGCAGGTCACCCTTTATATACCGGGTATGGAATATTTGACGTTTAACCCGCTAAAAAGGGGCCCGGCTGGTGAGTTATGGTTACTCTGACATGAAGAACGCTTTGTGTAACGAGCATAATCAGCACGGGCTAACCGTAAGAGTGAAGCGCCCCTGTTTGGCGCAATGCGGGCCGCGACGTGGGGCGTGACTTTCAGGCATACCGGCATAACAACGACTGAAACTGCAGCGGGCAGCACGGGGACATAACGTGTTCGGGATTAAGGCTGCGGGGTTAAACGACATCAGGTATCCCTGCCCTCATCAGATACCTGTGGTTCCCGTCAAAACGTTAAGCGGAAATGTGAGTCAACGCTGCCAGGCTCAGTCTGTGAAAACCTCAGAAGAAGCGCAATCTGAAAAGCATATACAGCACAAAATATGCCGCCTTCGCATTCACGTTCATCACATGATATTTCACTTTCTCGCTCCTGTTTAACAGCCCCAGGACATTCTCAGGATAACGCTTCTCTTTGATACGTTTGATGCTATTACGAACCTCATTAATATTCAGCGTGGTGTAGTACATTGCGGTCACGATTTGCATATCCAGCGTCAGCTTGCGTTTGGTTATTCCTGTAGAAAAACGGGTCATATCGCCGTTTTTATACTTCACCAGCAGCCTTTCATAGAGGTCGGTAAGGTAGCGTTTACGATCCAGCAGCTCTTCATAAAGTACGCGTTTCTTTGAAAGCGAGTTCTCTACATCATCATAGTGATAGGAGGCACTGTCAAAAACAAACAGGTTATCGGTATAGTAGAAATAGTTAAGATTAAACAGGAGATCTTCACTCATCGAAATGCCTTTCGTGAAGCGAATACCACAATCATCGATAATTTTTCTTCTGTAACACTTGTTATGAAGATAACCAATATTATCACTTAACTCGATTTCACCCAGAACGTCGGGAATACCCTGCTGATCAAAATAGCCATAGGTCGACAGATCGCCCACGCGATCGCATTTGAGGTTCCCTACCATCAAATCAAGAGGTTGTGGAATTCCTGAGGAAAGATGCTGATGAAATATGGCAAGAAAATCATCGTCAACCCAGTCATCGGCATCAATAAAAATGACATAGTCGCCCGATGCCGCTTCCAGTCCGCTATTACGCGCGACGCTGACGCCTGCATTATTCTGCGTGATTACTTTAAAATTATTGTACTGTTTGAACTCATCAAGGATCGCAGCGCAGTTATCTTTACTGCCATCATTAACTGCAATAATTTCATAATTTTTAAATGTCTGAAGGAGAAGGCTCTGTAGGGTACGCATAATCGTCTTCTCGGCATTATAAACCGGTATTATTATACTGAATAAATATTTATCATTCATTTCAAAACCTCGTAACCAACATACATCATGGCATCATCAGGCAGAGGAAAATCGGCGTTATAAAGTCGCCTTCATTCCTTTTCACCCCGGAGAAAATGAGCTTTTTAATTATTTATAAATCCACGATCACAGTATAAAAGCGCTAAATTAAACTGACTGTAAACAGGTATAATTCCGGCAACGAAGATCAGTCATTATCCTTAATTAAATACTGTAGATAAAATAATGAATGAAATAATAAAGGCATACGTACGCCTCCCGCAGGTTTGCAGGATTATAAAAAATAATATTTATCTGAAACCTACAGATAATCGACGGGGAAAGGAAATCTCAATGAATATATTTCAATATGATGAAAGGTATTATTTCTCAAAAATAATAATACCTTTCATAAAAACTTAACTTACCGGCCAGAAAACAGGGTGCGGTTAATCAGAAACCATAATTTCCCCGGCTGGATGAAGATTTTATGAATCTTCATCATTGGCTGACCGCGGAAAAAGTAATTAAGGACGGTAAAAGCCATAAACTCCGTGACCACCACGCTTATTGCCCCGCCAGTGATGCCGAACATGGGCACCAACGTCACCGTCGTCACCAGGCAAACCGCCAATACGCAGAACGTTTTTTTGATCAGATAACGGTAGCCGTTGTATTTGATGATAAAGCGATCCATCACGCTGCTTAACACACCAAACATGGCACCGATACTCAACAACACCATCGGGGCTATCGCTTCGGTGTAAGCGGCACCGTAGAAATGCTCAATAAACCAAGGTCCCACCAGTGCGATGCCAAGGATAACCCCTACGGATACGGCAATGACCAGTAACTGCAGTTTCTGAGCGCGTATCACAGCCACCTCAGGATCGCGCTCGGCAAACAGGGCCGGATAGAAAGACGCCAACAGCGCATTGGGTAAAAATACCCAGGCAACCGACAGCGTCATCGCCACCGAAAAAATGCCCGCCTCTTTGAGGCCTAAAAACCATGACACGCTGAGCTGGTTGAGTCGGGTATAGATGGTAATCGCAATCACCGACAGCACCAGTGACCGTCCGGCCTGAAGAATATAGCGGCTGTAACGCCGGATATGGCTCAGCTTAGGAAGCGGCGGCCGCACCTGAGATCGTCGGTGATACCAGCCAAACACGCAGATCTTAATCAGGAAAGGAATAAAGGTGGCCAGCACAATGGGAATCGCCAGCAACTCTGGAGCTAGCTGGTAATAAGAAATCCCATAGCGAATGCCTAAACTGATGAGCAGCCCGGTCAGGTTAGCGATCACGTTCAGCTTCGCATTTAAAACCGCCTCGTTATAAATGTTAATCAGGTCGATAGCTGAAAACAGGCAGGCTAAGGCAGCAGCACAGATAAAGATAAAGGCCTGCGCATTCATCTCCTCGCGCATCACGATGATGCCTATCGCCGACAGCACACAGTAAATGGCAAACACTAATATGACTGCAGGCACCATAAGCCGGATGCCCGAACGGTGATTCTGGGCGATACGCTTCAGCAAAATTACATCGCAGCCCATCATGGCAACCGACTGGATAAACTGAAAGATCAGCATTGAAATCGCGATGACGCCAAAGGTGACAGGCCCCACGTATTTCGCCACGAAGGACGTGACGAACATCAGCCCAAAGACGGCAACCAGTTTCTCAATGATCATCCACAACGAGTTTTGCAGCTTCTGTTTCACGACCGGCCCCTCAACACATTCTGTGCGACGTTGCGCAACCCGGATACCAGCCGCGGCGACAGAAAGAAGAAGGTGAAATACAGGCTCCATGCATTTGGAATGATGCCGGCAGCGCAATAAGCACGATAGTTCTGACGATAGAGATCGATGTACTGCTTAACAAACGCAGCGCTGAACGCCTCACTGTGCAACGCCTTGTAGATATGCGAAGCGGTCACTTTGAGGAATAAAAAGTAGTAAAAGCGTTCCTGTGGGCGCAGCAGCAACATTTTTATCCCGGCAAAAGCACGTACATAGGTAAAGTGTTTTTCTTTAAGCTCGGAACGTGTGGCGGAATTTCTGGACTCGACATAGTGGTAAACCACACGGCGACTAAACACCACCTGCCCGGGGTTCGCGGCGGACAGATAGCCGATCACAAACAGCAGGTCTTCAAAGTTAAAGATATCTTCACGAAAGTGCAATTGCTGCTGTTGCACGATTTCCCGGCGGAAAAATTTGTCACAGATACCGTGCTTCGGCGTGTGATACAACAGTTCACTTATCGCCTTATCGGCAGACATACTGCGCTGAGAATCGGCTTCTGTTACCTCAGAAAGCGGCTTTCCGTCATGAGAAAAGGTACGTGATTCGCCTACAGCCAGAACCACATCATCCTTCATAAGCGTAAGCCAGGTATCAAGAACCGCAGGAGGCAGGAAGTCGTCAACGTCAACAAAAGAAATGAATGTACCGCGTGCGGCGTCCAGTCCGCAGTTACGCGCCGAAGAAACACCGCCATTGGGCTTATTGATAATCAATACCCCAGGATAATTCTGGTATTTATTCATCAGCTCAAGTGAATTATCGCTGGACCCATCATTCACCAGAATCACCTGGCAGCGCTCAGCCTGAGGCTGCTTAAGAATACTCTCAACACAACGTTCAATAAATGCCGCACCGTTATAAACAGGCACAATAAATGACACTAAAGGGACTTGTTGATCGTTATTCATATAACCTCTGGTGTGACATATTCATTAAAGTGAAATACAAAAGAGAGTGCCAGTTAGTCCCAAAAATTTTTATTTGTACAAATTTTTCGCTACTCTAAATCAGTCGTATGTATGCACATCGTCAATTTTTGTATCAAAATGTTTACCCTGTTTTATCGCGAGTAAAAATTAAATAAAAACAATGAATTAATCGATAAACTAAGAGTATTCTGTAATTTGCATTGCCGCTAAAATGGCCTTTAAAAAATAAACAGAAAACAGGGGGAATACTCTACTCAGATGCGGATCGCTTTCGCAATAAGCAGGCTCTGCAAACAGCGTGGAAACGCGAACGCCAGGCAGTATTTATCATCATCACAAGGCGGGAATGCCGCAGTGCAGGCCCATTAATAAGAATATCCTTATAATAAGGATTTCATGGCTGCAAAATACCTTTACCTAAAAAAACGCAAAGTCTACTAAAAAGAAATATATAAACCAGAAGAAGCCATTGTGTTTAATTTACGTTTAAGTTTATTGCGTCGAAGTTTATGGATATCTTTCCGTGTTAACGATTCCTGATATTGATATAAGGAATACGCTTTTCTGCATAAGCCGCACAATGATGAAAGCATTTTTCTTGCCACGCGCATCTGGCTCAGTGCCCTGTGTGCCCAAAACCACGCCAGGGAACTATGCGGATTTGACCTCTGTGGTGAATACAGGCAGATTGCCGACCCAACATGGCTTTGCTGGCCGGTAAGCGCTCAGCGTGTTTTTAGTTCACAGCGATATTCGCCCGGCGTTTGCCCGCGCGCATCGCCTCGCGTCATCCTGTCAATAAGGTCAACCACCAGCGATGCGGGTTCAGGGCATCCGGCGGTATCGGATAGCAAGAATCTAGCGTCGATGCCGTTGCCCGGTGCATGTGTGGCAGCCGCCACATCCCCGCGCCGTTGTCGTGCCAGTAAAAGGCACCGTCTTTACGCGCCCGCTAAACCGTCGCAGCAGAACAAACACCACGCTGTTCACCATCACCACGCTGATAAGACAGAGCGAACTCAACCCCGGATGATGGTGGAAACTGACGCTCTGATAAAACAGCGTGGCAACGGAATACGCCACGTTTAAGCCCCAGAAAAACGAAAAGAGCATCCAGTTTCTTCCTGCCTCGCGGGCAATCGCACCCATAACCGACACGCAAGGGACATAGAGCAGCACAAAGATGAGGTAGCTGTAAGCGGCAAAGCCATTGCCAAACTTCGCACTCATCACGCCCATCTGGCTGGCGCTGATCTCGCTGTCTCCTTTGCTGGCTTCAATGGGGTTTGCCAGCGCGGTGAGGCTAAATGCCGCTTTCAGGCTGTCGCCGGTTGCGGTCAGCGCATCACCCAGTTCGCCCAGCAGATCAAAGTGCTGCGGGTCGAAGTCACCGCTTTGCACATCTTCACCGACATAGAGACTGTTCAGGGTTCCGACCACCACTTCCTTTGCCATAATGCCGGTGACCAGCCCCACGGTAGCCTGCCAGTTGTCCGGGGTGACACCGATTGGCCGCAGCGCAGGCGTCACGATCTTGCTGGCAGAAGCCAACGCAGACACGTTGATATTGTCCACCGTCGAGCCGTTAAACGAAAAGCTGCTCAGCAGCCCGATAACCATGCTGACCAGAATAATGACCCGCCCGGCCCGTATGATAAACATTTTCAGCCGCTGCCAGGTCTGAATCAGCAGGCTTTTCAGATGAGGCCGGTGGTAGACGGGCAGCTCCATAATAAACGGAGAAGCCTCGCCGCGTAGCAGCGTGTTTTTCAGGATGAGCCCGGTGACAATGGCAACAACAATGCCCAGTACATACAGGGAAAAGACCAGGCTGGCGCTGTAAGCCCCAAAGAACGTCGCCGCGAAAACGGCGAAAATCGCCAGGCGGGCGCCGCAGGACATAAAGGGCGCAATCAGCACGGTGAGTAAGCGCTCACGGGGTGTATCCAGGGTACGGGCGCCCATCACAGAGGGGACATTGCAGCCAAAGCCGACGATTAAGGGAACAAAGGATTTACCGGGTAAGCCCAGCGACTGCATCAGACGATCGATAACAAACGCCGCACGCGCCATATAACCGGAGTCCTCCAGAAACGACAGGAACAGATACATCAGCCCTATCTGAGGCAGAATAGGCAGCACCGTATTGATGCCAGCACCGATTCCCTGCGCCAGAAACACGGTCAGCCAGTCGGGAAAATGAAAGGTATAGCCGAGCCATTGCGTTCCATGGATAAACAGCGCCACCGAGCCGCCGTCAAATATCGGTTGTAGTGCGGCACCGATATTAATCGACAGTACGAACATCAGGTACATCACGCCCAGGAAAACCGGCATACCTGACCATCGGTTGAGCACGATGTTGTCCAGCCTTTCGGTCAGCGCGCCTGGCATTGACTGCTGAATATTGCTGACGGCGGCACAGAGGGCGCTGATAGCCTGATAACGGCAGTCGGCGATGACCATTGCCGGATCACCACCGGCTTCCTGGGCAATCTCGGCCAAATGTGGCACGACTGCGGGACAAACCTGGCGGCTGTTGATATCGCCTTCCAGCAGCTGTAACGCCAGCCAGCGCTGTTTTTGCACATGGATATCATCAGGCATCATGGCGCGCAGGCGTAAAATTGCTGCCTCAATAGCGGGCGGATAAACCACCGGCAGTGGCGCTATCGCTTTGTGCCAGCCATCAATGGCGGCTTTGAGATGAGTGAGTCCTTCGGCACGCGTGGACGTCAGCGTAACGACCGGGCAGCCCAGCCGGGCTGAGAGCGCGGCGACATCGATGTGGATATGCCGGCTGGCCGCAATATCCTGCATATTCAGCGCCACAATGCAGGGAACACCCAGCTCCAGCAGTTGAAACGTCAGGAAAAGATGGCTCTCCAGGTTCGAGCTGTCGACCACATTCACAATCAGGTCGGCACGATCGTCAAACAGGTAGCGGCAGGCAATGCTCTCATCAACAGAGCCATCCGCCGACAGTGTGGTGAGCGAACGTGTGCCGGGCAGATCAACCAGCCGCACATCCGCCGTTGCCGTAAAAAACTGCCCTTCTTTACGTTCGACAGTGACGCCAGCCCAGTTCCCTACTCGCTGCCGCGCGCCGGTAAGCTGGTTAAACAAGGTGGTTTTGCCCGTATTGGGATTACCAATCAGGCCAAGGGTCAAGGTTTTCATCAGTCTATTTCTTCAAGCATCACGGCAGCCAGATCCCGCTGCCTTACCGCAAGGTTGACGCGGCGCGTACGGATTTGCACCGGATCGCCCAACGGCGCTACGCGAACCACCTCAATCAACGTGCCGGGCAGCATTCCCATGGTTAGCAGCTTTTGCCGCCAGGCGGGATGAATGGAATGTTGGTATCCCCCAATACGATAGGTCGTGCGTGGTTTTATTTGCATAGCCTTATTCGATCCAGTAACAACAGAACGCAAATTATACAAATGATAACTATTCTTGTTTCTTGATCTGGATGGGGAGAAACGCAAGGAAACGCAGAAAGGGTTGTAACGACTTACCGCAAGGCGAAAACCCCAGACCGGCGGCGGCCGGGATAAACAGCTGTCCGGGGTTTCGAACCGGCTGTCTGGCCTTTATGACTTAAATAAAATTAAACCTTGCTTAATAAGTTCAACCTCTATAGTGTAGCGACATCGGTTTGGAACACAGACCTTATGAAAGCAGTTTTAGTAAAGCAGTCCTCAGTTCAAGCGTCATTCCCAGATGCCCTTCTTCATGAGCCTCCTCCTAAGTGCCCAATAAGTAAAATCTGCAAAACAGGCCATCTTCGTCACCTTGTGTGGCTCAAAAATGAAAAGGACACCTCTATGTCGACTAAAATGACTGGTTTAGTAAAATGGTTTAACGCTGATAAAGGCTTCGGCTTTATTTCTCCTCAGGACGGAAGCAAAGATGTATTCGTACATTTCTCTGCTATCCAGAGCAGCGATTTTAAAACTTTAGATGAAGGCCAGAAAGTGGAGTTCTCAATCGAGAACGGCCCTAAAGGTCCTTCAGCTGGCAATGTTGTTGCACTGTAACAACTGACGCCCTCACGACCGCTTACGATAGCGATGATGGCAACAGCCTGAGCAGTTAAGTCGTTGTGAAAAAAACCCGCCTTGTGCGGGTTTTTTAATGCCTGTCATAAACTGCATTCGCCCTCGCGGCAGCCTTGCAGAATATTTTTCGCCCTCCATTGCGCCATAAAGTCTGACATCCGCTAACCTCTGCATCGCTTGCACGAATAACGCCAGTGAGAGAAAAGCGCCGACCATCACGTTTTCATTCTTATTATTTCAAAGCGTTATTATATTCACGTGAAAATACAGGCATCTGTTGTGCAAAATAACGACGCATGGGCACAACCCGTGGACCTTTTTATTATTGTCAGATCACAATAATGTATCTGATGGTACATTTTAGCCGCGCTGCCTTTTATCATTGAGGCGATGTCCCCCAAGGGCTCGCGAACATCTTCTCTCTTCAGAAAAGCCGCTTTTATTTCTTAGTTACTGTCATAGATCACATTATTTACCGCGTCACTATTAAGCTAATCATTTTAATACCGATAAACCTGTATCACCTTTTACCGGGATTACTGCAATGCTTAAAAACCTTAAAATCACGACGGGTATTGTTGCCGTGTTATTTCTTTTTAGTGCGCTATTGACCATTACGGGCTTTCTTTTCTATTCCTCTGTCAGCCAGGCTGGTCGCAATTTTTCGCACACGGAACAACTTACGCTGCAACAACAACAACTCAGCGACAGCGTGCAGACGCTGATCAAGACGCGCGTGACGATCAGTCGCGTGGCGATCCGCTTTCTTAAAAACCAGAAAGATCCCGCATCACTGGCGTCTATTGCCAAGTTGCTGGAGGTGGCGAAGCAGTCCGCCGATAAAGCTGATGAGTATTTCCAGGCTTATAAGACCGCACCCGCGTTACCGGGTCAGCATGCCGAGGTGACAAAAAATGTCGAGGCGGCTTACACCAAGATGCACGAGACAATGCTCGCCTCAGTAGACTTTCTGAAAAATAATAATTATCAGGGTTACGGGAATCTTGATGCGCAGGAAGCTCAGGATAATCTGGATAAGGCTTATCAGACATGGCGCAGTGCCAACTACCAGTTAATGAAGCAGATCGCCGCTGAAAACGATAGCAACTACAGCAATATGCTGTGGACGTTGCTGATTATCGCGATCATTGCCCTTGTCACCGTTGCCACTGTTTGGGGCGGTCTGAGAACCCTGCTGCTGAAACCGCTGAGCATGGCCACTGATTACATGCGTGCTATCTCTGCCGGTGATCTGACCCAGGAGATCGCCAGTGAGAGTCAAAACGAAACCGGCAGACTGCTTCGCCAGCTCGAAGAGATGCGCAGTGCGCTGGTTGTCACCATCCGCTCTGTGGATGATGCCACGCAGTCCATTTTTACCGGCGCGGCCGAAGTTTCTGCCGGCAGTACCGATCTCTCCTCGCGCACCGAACAACAGGCGGCAGCCCTTGAGGAAACCGCAGCCAGCATGGAGCAGCTCACCTCAACGGTAAAACTGAACGCGGAAAATGCTCAGCAGGCAACCACCATGGCGAAAGATGCCTCCGTAATGGCCTCGCAGGGTGGGCAAATCGTCGCGAAGGTGATTGCCAACATTGAACAGATAAGTGAAAGCTCAAAACAGATCGCCAGTATTATTGGCATTATTGACAGCATCGCCTTTCAGACCAATATCCTGGCGCTTAACGCCGCAGTGGAAGCCGCGCGTGCCGGCGAACAGGGACGAGGTTTTGCTGTGGTGGCCGGTGAAGTGCGTTCTCTGGCCGGTCGCAGCGCCAGTGCGGCCCAGGAAATACGCACGCTGATTGACCAGTCCACGCAGCGCGTAAACAGTGGTTCGACGCACGCCTCAGAAGCAGGCGATGTGATGGGCAGTATTGTGAATTCCGTTAACAGCGTTACGCAGCTCATGGCAGAGATTGCCTCCGCCTCGGCCGAGCAAACGCGCGGCATTGAGCAGGTGAGTAAAGCGGTGTCTGAAATGGATGGCGTCACGCAGCAAAACGCCGCGCTGGTTGAAGAGTCGGCCAGTGCCGCTGCCTCGCTAGAGGATCAGGCAACGCAGTTACGCCAGTCGGTTGCGGTGTTTAACACAGGCAGAACCCCGGCCGCAGGTCAGAATGTGCTGCGTAAGCCATCGCTGAAGAAGCCTTTAGCGGAGAGCACTAGCGCTGGCCTGTCAGCAGAAAACTGGCAGTCCTTCTGATTGCTTAACCACAGAGCAAGGTTCCGCTCTGCGGTTAAGCCTCTCATCAGATGATGGAGATGACGCCGCTGCGTTATCGTCAGTGGATAGCCGCACGCGCGTCATCCGTGTTGAAATGATTCGCGCAGCACATGAAGCGCCGCCCAACTGGCCTCTTTAATGCTGCCGTCTTTACCAAACAGCAGTGGCCCGGTCGCCAGCGCGTCCCCCGCCTTCGGTGTCGCAGCCGTGCGGTGCGGCGTGTCCCAAACGCCCCACGTTAAAATAGCGGCAACGCCTGCCTCCAGAACCAGCGAAAGATAGCGTTTATACAGACCGGCAACCGCCATCGGTCGGCTCTCCATCGGCACGCTGCTGTCATCCACGTCCAGTTCGGTGATGTAGACCTTCAGGCCAAGCGATTTCACGTCGCGAATAAATGCCGCCAGCCCCGGCCCAAAAGCGGGATGGGGACCGGCTTTGAGATGAGACTGGATACCGAGCGCGCCAATCGGAATATGTCTGGACTGTAAGTCGCGCAGCATCGCCAGTACCGCCGCCCGTTTTCGCTGCCCATTGGCATCGTCGCTTTCAAGCCCGTAATCGTTGTAGCAGATTACCGCATGGGGATCGGCCTGATGCAGCGCCTCGCAGGCAATATCCATATAACGCGTACCAAGCCGCTGATACCAGAAACTGTTGCGCCATCCGCCGGGTTGTCCGTCGGCGGGATTGATGATTTCGTTAGCCACGTCCCAACTTTGTATCTGCCCACGATAGCGGCCCGCAACGGTGGAAATATGCTGCCTCAGCACCTTTTCCAGTTCGGTCGGATCGGCAATATCCTGAACCCAGCCAGGAAGGGCGCGATGCCAGCAGAACGTGTGCCCACGAAGCAATATCCCCTGCTCGCGGGCAAAGGCGGCGATAGCATCAGGGCCGGTGAAATCGTAGCGATCGCGCGCGGGATGGACGGCAATCCATTTTAGTGCGTTTTCCGGGACGATAATGCTCGCCTGACTCGCGACAAACTGCCGATAGCGCGCATCGGATTGCAGACTGTCGGGCCTGACGGCAAAGCCAAACAGCAGATGACGGCGGGCGGCAACGGTTTTTAAGGCAGGAAAGGGCGCAGAAGACGCCAAAGCAGGTAGCGGCAGCGCGGCACCCAGCATGAGCGCGGCGCTGTTTTTTAGAAACCCACGTCGGTTTGACGACATGAAAGCAGTTTTACGCAGCACGACGACGCCTCCAGATGCCCAATGAATGACATTAAGGGCACGGTTGTCCTGCCCTCACTTTTTATAGCCTTAACCCACCTCGCCGTCTGCCGGGATTGTTTGCATTGAGGTTAAGATGCGTTTCAGACTGTAAAAAAGCCATGAGCCTGAGATCCCGTCTGATAACAATGCGGCCCACCCAACCGGTCGTCATCGCGTTCCCTGTCTTCAGGTCCATCAAGAAAAAAGTGACAGGAATACACGTCATCATCTCTGCCTGAAACAGGCAAAAAAGGCGGTGTCATCAATTGCCTCACGGGCGCATTGCATTAGCCTGCCGCACAGGTTGATAACCAGAATTAAATAACGGGGATTTTCCTTTGCTAAGCTGAAAGGCATACCTGATTCGTTTAACCAAGGAGAATGCTATGACGCAGCTTAAAACCCGCCAGCTCGGCAACAGTGGTATTAACGTGCCGCTTCTGACTTTTGGCGGCAACGTCTTTGGCTGGACGGTTGACGAGAAAACCTCGTTTTCCCTGCTCGATGCGCTGGTAGAAAAAGGTCTGTTCTTTATCGATACCGCAGACGTGTATTCGCGCTGGGCGCCCGGCAATCAAGGCGGTGAGTCAGAAACCATTATCGGCAAGTGGCTGAAAAAAAGCGGTAAGCGCGACAAGATCGTCCTGGCAACCAAAGTCGGTATCGAAATGTCACCGGAGAAAAAGGGGCTGAAACCTGACTATATCCACCAGGCTGTGGAGGATTCACTGCGCCGCCTGCAAACGGATGTGATCGATCTGTACCAGGCACACCGTGACGACGACTCCACCCCACTGGCCGATACACTTAATGCCTTCGATGCGCTGATTAAAGCCGGCAAAGTAAGGGCCATCGGTGCCTCCAATTACAGCGCGACGCGGTTACAGGAGGCGCTGGACATCAGCAAGCAGCAGGGGCTGGCGCGCTATGAAACCCTGCAACCGGAATACAACCTTTATGATCGTGAAGGCTATGAAAGTGGGCTGGAGCAGGTCGCCCGCGACAATCATCTTGGCGTCATCAACTACTACGCCCTCGCCAGCGGCTTTCTGAGCGGTAAATACAAGAAACCGCAGGATGCCGCCAAGAGTCAGCGCGGTCAGGGAATTGTGGATAAATACCTGAATGAACGCGGCCTGCGCATCGTTGAGGCGTTAGAAGATGTGGCCGCCTCACATGATGCTTCAGCCACGCAGGTCGCTCTGGCCTGGCTGATTGCGCGTCCAGGCATTACGGCACCGATTGTCAGCGCCACCTCTCTGCAACAGCTCGATGAGCTGATCAAGGCCACGGAACTGATGTTAAGTAAGCAAGAAATCGAAGAGCTTTCCCGCGCCAGCAAGGCCTGAGTCAAAGGGGATGCTACGGCATCCCTTTTTTTATGCTTCCTCGCATTAAATGCCTTTTCTGTTAAAAACATATTCGTTCAGAGAGACCTGTCACAATTGCGTTAATCGTTTATTGTTTTGAGGTTATATACGCACGGATTTGCAAAAACTGACATTTCACCAGCACTATCCTCTGCCCGGTCAATTACTGTCATTCACACAAGAATAACGATCATGAATACTCAAAAAGCAGTGCAGTTTATGCCTCGTCTGGCCGCGGGCAGCCTGATGTTTGCGATGCTGAGCGCCTCCGCGCTGGCCGCCGATGCCTTTAGCTATGATTCCCCCTATATGTTCGGTGACTGGAACGGGTCGCGGACACAACTGGAACAAGACGGCATCAAATTCGACGTTAACTACACCATGGAAAGCGCGGCGAATCTTGGCGGCGGAGCCGATACCAATACGTCGATGCGTTACAGCGATCAGTGGGCATTCGGTGCCAATTTCGATCTGCAAAAGCTCCTCGACTGGCAGGATACGCAGTTCCAGGTGACCATCACCGATCGTAATGGCCGTAACATCTCCGATCAGGTTGCCGATCGCCGCACCGGGATGCTCTCCTCTACGCAGGAAGTGTACGGCCGCGGTCAGACCTGGCGACTGACGCAGTTCTGGTTAAGCAAAGGCCTGTTCGATAACACGGTCAATGTTAAAGCCGGCCGGGTTACCGTCGGGGAAGACTTCGATAACTTTGACAGCAAGTTTCAGAACCTGGCATTCGGCAGCGGTCAGGCCGGTAACTGGCGCGGCGATCGCTGGTTTAACTGGCCGGTATCCCAGTGGGGCGGACGGGTAAAAGTTAACTTTACCCCTGAGGTATTTTTCCAGGTCGGTTTCTACAATCAGAACCGCGCTAACTACGATCGCGGCGACGGTTTCCGCCTTGATACCAACAACTCAGAAGGCAATCTGGTGCCGGTCGAACTGGGCTGGAAACCGACTTTCGGGCCAGAGAATCTGCCGGGTAATTATCGCATCGGCTACTACTATTCGTCCGCGAATGGCGATAACTACGGTAGCTGGCAAGATGGCGCTTACCAGCGCAAAGATCATGCTTATGGCGGCTATGTGCTGTTACAGCAGCAGCTTACCGCACAGGGTGGCGATGCCAGCCGCGGCCTGGGCGTCAGCGTTCAGGCGGTCATGAACGATCACAAAACCGCTAAAACCGATAACTACCAGTCCATTAGCTTCACCTGGAAAGGGCCGTTTGATGCGCGTCCGCGGGATGAAATAGGTGTCGGCGCGGCGCGCATTCATGTTAACAGCGCCTATTCCCGTGCGCTGCGTCAACAGAATGACGCCAGCGGTCAGACCGACTTCAACAGTCCCACCTACCTGCCGGTTCAGGAGGGTGCGGAGTACAACTATGAAATTTACTATAACGCCCAGTTGACCAAATGGTTGCAGCTGCGTCCCAACCTGCAATATGTGGTTGCGCCGGGCGCCGTCAGTGAGGTGAAAGATGCCTTTGTCGGCGGCATCAGCGCTAACGTGAACTTCTGATTTGCGCCTCATGCCTGTCGGCTCATTCACGTCAGCCGACAGGCATGTTTTACTGCATTCGGCGACAGGCGAGCCCTGCTATGAACCTCATGCATGCCGCGTTTGCTGAGATTCGCCCGTGCGGGGGTTTCGGCCTTCCCCACCACACCTGCCCGTAATAGCCGCAATTTTTTGCAAGTCACGCCCTGGCTGATGCGCTATAACTCGCCTCACATGCGTTCAGACCAGCAGGGAACAGATGAAAACGTTTATCAGCAAAACTTTCACCGCCGAAAAGGCCTGGGGTGCCGTCGACATTGCCAATTTTGAGGGCACCACCGTGCGGCTTCACTGGACGGATAAGCCTTATAAATGGCATATCAATGATGGTCAGGAAGTGTTTGCCGTCATGGATGGCTGCGTAGACATGCATTATCGGGAAGCGGGAGAAACAAAGAAAATCCGCTTAGAAACGGGCGATATTTTTTATGCCAGCACTGGAACCGAGCACGTCGCCCATCCGCAGGGTGAAGCAAGAGTGCTGGTGATTGAAAAAGAAGGGTCAGTATAATCTTCCTGAATTTTGCCCCGCGCGCCTGGCGGTGTGCAATCCGCCACAGCCGCCCGCCGCAGGGCCAGCAGACAGAAGGGCGCCGCCATGAGCGCATTAATAACGCTTGAAAATCTGGGGCCGCGCATCTGTATTATGGGGCCGTCTAACAGCGGGAAATCAACGCTTGCGAGCGCGCTCGCACGTAAAACCGCCCTGCCTGCCATTCATCTTGATCAACTTTATCACCTGCCCCATACCGACTGGCAGCCAAGAGATGAGGCTGAGTTTTTGCATTTACATCATCAGGCCATCCATCAGGATTGCTGGGTGATGGACGGCAACTACACCAACTGTCTTAACGCAAGGCTGGCGCGGGCAACCGGCTACATTCTTCTTGATGTATCCACGCTCGTCAGTTTGCTGCGTTATTTCAGACGTTGCTACGCCAGTTCCCCCCGCCAGGGCGGGCTTGAGGGCGGGGTGGATAGCGTGAAAGGGGCAATGATAAAGCACATCGCGTTGATTACCCCCGCAAACCGCAGGCGCTACCAGACACTGTACTCGGACCTCGATCTGCCAAAATGCTTTTTGCAGGGCCAAAAGGCCATTGATGATGCCTACAGAGGCTGGAATTTGTCAGCCTGACCTGCGTATTCTTCTTGATATTCACTGCCGCACCGAGCCATGGGTCCGGGGGAGGTGCGCAGCGTGAGGCGCCCACCGCTTGCGTGCAGCAAGCCGGGGAGAGATTCGGTTAGTGAACGCAGCGTGCGGCCATATATACTGCTGACGCTGCGCTTTTGCAACGCAACAGGCAGGGAAACAGGGAAATGAAAATCATCCTGGCAGAAGACAGCCATGTTCCAGCAATACACCAGATTTACGCCTACCACGTCTTACGGGGTACAGGCAGCTTTGAAATCGTTCCGCCCGACGAGGCAGAGATAGCCAGCCGACTGGAAAAACTTCGCGCCGCCGGGCTGCCCTGGTTCGTCGCGGTGAGTGAAGGACAGGTTTGTGGTTACTGCTATCTGGGCTTTTACCGGCCCCGTTATGCCTACCGGTTTACCCTTGAAGACTCTCTGTATATCGATCCGGCATTTCAGGGAAAAGGCATCGGTAAACGCCTGCTGGCCCATGCTATCGACTGGGCTGAAACGCGCGGTTTTCGCCAGATGGTGGGGAATGTGGGTGACAGCGCCAACGCAGCCTCCATTGCCCTGCACCGCGCCGCCGGTTTCAGCGTGATCGGTACGCTGACGTCAGTGGGGTTCAAGCATGGCCGCTGGCTGGATACGGTGCTGATGCAGCGCGCGCTCGGTGCCGGGGACGGCTCGCTGCCCGAAAACGAAGCATAACGCCGTGGTGACAACCTGCGGCTGGCGACAGCCTGAAAAGGCCGTCCTCAGGCGGTGCAACCCAGCTCCTCTGAAATGGCCTGCGCCGTGGCAACCACCTTCGCCATCAGGTTTTTCGCACCAATCTGTTGCAGCTTCGCCGTCGGCAGCGAGACCGATACCGCATAAGGGACACGCTGCTGGATATCAAACACCGGCGCGGCAATACAGGTGACGCCCAGTTCATTTTCTTCACGATCCATCGCGGTGCGCTGCTGAAGAATATCGTTAAGTTCCCGCTGCATCTCAGGCAGCGTGGTAATGGTATTTTTCGTCAGTTGCTCAATGCTGTCCTGATGATTTTGCCAGTATTGCAGCAGGTACTCTTCGCTGCCCCAGGCCAGAAAGATTTTTCCCATGGCCGAACAGTAAAGCGGCATATGCTGGCCGATATAGGCACGGGTACGCATCATGCCGGTCGTGGGTTCTAACTTGTTGATCAGGACTACGTGGTCATCTTCACGGCTGGAGAAGTTCACGGTTTCGCCCACGTCCAGATTCAGTTTTTCCAGATGTGGCCCGGCGACGTGAATAATATTGAGTGACGACAGCGCCTTCTGCCCGACCGAAATAAACTTGGTGGTTAAGCGATAGCTACCAGGCGAAGGTGCCTGCGTCACGTAACCACTGCTGTGCAATCCCTGTAGCAGGCGGTGTACGGTGCTTTTGTTCATTCCAGACAGTTCAGCAAGATGGGCCAGCGGGCAACCGTTGGGATAATTACTCAATAACTCAATTAACTGCAGGCCACGAAACAGGCTCTGTGTCCCTAATGGCTTATCGCCCTTCGTTTCCTTTGCTTTATCCACTTTCACCGCCATCCACCGATCCTCTCCGTTTCTCACTTCCTGAACGCGCTAACGCATGATGTTAACTCATGGCATAGCGGCTGGGAATCTTTCGCTTTTTTAGTGTGGCCGGACAGGTCTGTTCCGTCCTGGCAGAAGTGCGTTGTTCATCACAAATTCAAAACAATATTTTAACTTACTGTTTATTATGAATAAATATCCGCCCTGCTTCTTTGCTTTTCCACGGCGGCAGGAATACTATTTTTTGGAATAGTATTTCACATATTGAAATTAGCAACGAGCGGTCGCCGCCCTTGCTGCTGATACTCACCAGGCGTCACGGGAGGCAGGAATGCAACCTCATCCGGATAAACCGGTTCTTACACTCAGCCATATCACTAAACGCTTCGGCGGTAACGCTGCGGTTAACGATGTGAGCCTGGACGTTTTCCCCGGCGAAGTCGTGGCGCTATTGGGGGAAAACGGCGCAGGTAAATCCACGCTGATCAAAGTGCTGGCTGGCGTGTACACCAGTGATGAAGGGCAAATTACCTTTCAGGGCAACGTCACGGCATCCGCCGCCGCGTTAAAAACCGCCACCACCCAACCCATTGCGTTTATTCATCAGGACCTGGGACTGATTGAGTGGATGACCGTGGCGGAAAATATGGCGCTGGTCATGGGATTCAGCCGCCGTTTTGGTCTGGTTAACTGGCGGGCGGTGCGTGAGCGAGCGCGTTTGGCCCTGGAAGAAGTGGGTATTCAGCTGGACCCCGATGCCCGCGTCTTTGAACTGTCGCGCACCGAGAAATCGCTGCTGGCCATCGCCCGTGCCGTGGCGGTCAACGCCGAAGTGCTGGTGCTGGATGAGCCGACCGCCTCGCTGCCCGCCAATGACGTGCGTCATCTGTTTGGCGTAATCGAGCGCCTGAAAAGCCGCAACGTCGGCATGATTTATGTGACACATCGCCTGGATGAGGTGATTGAGATTGCCGACCGTATTTGCGTGATGCGTGACGGTAAACGGGTGGCAGAGGGCGTAACGGCAGATTACCAGCTTCACGATCTGGTCGAAATGATTGTGGGCGAGGCGCTGGAAAGCAATCAGCGCCTTGCCCTGCCCGAAGCGCGTCCGCCTGTGCTGTCGCTGGACAAGCTGTGCATCGATGAAGTCGGCCCGGTCTCTTTCAGCCTGCAACCCGGCGAGATGCTGGCGCTGGCAGGCCTGCGCGGTGCCGGTCAGGAAGAGATTGGTCGGATGCTGTTTGGTCTGAAGCAGTCCACCAGCGGGGAGGTTATCTTCCGCGACCAACCCTGCCACCCGCGCTCCCCGCGTGAGGCGATGGCCGCAGGCATCTCGTTTGTGGCGGGCGATCGCACCGGCGAAAGCCTGGTGATGTCGATGAGCGTGCGCGAGAACCTGTTTATTAATCCTTGCGCCAGCGGTCATCGGCTGATGTCCCATTACGGTCGCCGCGCTGAGGTCGGAGCCAGTTGGTGGAAAGTCCAGCTGTTCGATGTGCGTCCCAAAGACGTGAACCTGGATATCAGCGCCCTGTCCGGCGGCAACCAACAGAAAGTGGTGATGGCACGCTGGATGCACCTGAATGCGCCGCTGCTGATTCTTGAAGATCCCACTGCCGGTGTGGACGTCGGCGCACGTGAAGAGATTTATCACCTGCTCAATAAAGCCCTCGCTGAAGGCGTGGCGGTGCTGGTGATTTCCAATGACCTTGAAGAAATTGCTCATATCTGCAACCGCGCTCTGGTGTTTAACCGGGGCCAGGTGGTCGGTGAACTGAGAAATGAACAGGTTACCTTTGCAGGTTTACTGGAGCTGGCCTCAGCCAGTTCTGCTGCCCCATTAGCTACCGTCTGAACAGGCAGTCAGGAGAAACGATATGTCTAAAACCTCGGTGAAATCTACCGCACTCGAACAACGGGTCAGCCTTGCCCAGCATGGCTTTGCGCCGTGGTCGATGCAGATCCTCACCCGCTACGGGTTACTGCTGTTGTGCGTGCTGTTAGCGTTAATGTTTTCAGTCCTGTCCCCCACTTTTGCCTCGATGTTAACCGTGCAGGCGATTCTGTCCAGTAAGGCAAAAATTGCACTGCTGGCGCTGGCGGCCACGTTGCCGATGATCGTTGGCAAAATCGACCTGAACGTCGGCTTTGGCATCGTACTGTGGCACATTCTGGCCATTACGCTGCAGGTGGAATACGGTTTTTCCTGGCAGATGGCGGTGCTGACGGTGCTGGTATTGTCAGCGCTGTATGGCCTGCTAAACGGTATTCTGGTGGCGCTGGCAGACATTGACAGCTTTGTCGCCACGCTCGGCTCCGGCACGGTGCTGTATGCCATTGCGCTGTGGCACTCCGGCGGACGACAAATTGTGGGCGACTTGCCGGACGCCTTCAGTGCCCTGCACAGCACGGAAATTGTTGGCATCCCGATTGGCGCATTTTATGTGCTGGGCCTGGCGCTGGTGTTATGGCTGGTCACCGAGCATACGCCGCTGGGCAGATGCATGTATGCCGTGGGCGGTAATCCCGTAGCGGCCCGACTCAACGGGATTGCCGTTAATAAATACGTGATTGGCTCCTTTATCGCCTCCAGCGTCATTACCGGCTTTAGCGGCGTGCTGATCGCCGCCGAACAGGGCGTCGGCCAGGCCAGCGTCGGCATGGATTACCTGCTGCCTGCCCTAGTGGGCGCCTTTCTGGGCAGCACCACCATTCGTCCGGGACGGGTTAACGTCTGGGGCACCGTGGTGGGGATTGCCATTCTGGCTATCGGTATCGCCGGTATCCAGCAATTTGGCGGGGCCTTCTGGGTTGAGCCTTTGTTTAACGGCGCCACGCTGCTGCTGTCGATTACGCTTGCCGGTTACGCCCAGCGTCGCCGTATGTTGAACCAAAAAGCCGTCGTGCGCAGTCAGGGCACGCCAGCGACCACACCTGACCCACAGCAAAAAACCATCACACCAGGGAACTCATTATGAAAAATCCGGTATTTGGTCTTTCTCTCGTTGCCATGCTGGTAGCTTCTCTGCCCGCACATGCAGACAGCTATCTGGAACAAGCCACCGCGGCCGTCGCCAAAGCCACGTCCAGCGCCACCACCTGGGACGGCCCCACCACAGGTCCTAAGCTCCAGGCGAATAAGAAACTGATTTTTATTGCCTCTGATATGAAAAACGGCGGCGTACAGGGCGTGCAACAGGGGCTGAGCGAGGCGGCGAAAGTCGCCGGATGGAAGCTGGATACGCTGGACGGCGCGGGATCGGTGAAAGATCAGCTCGCTGCCCTGAATCAGGCTATCGCCCAACGGCCTGACGGCATCATTATTGGCGGCTGGAACCCCAACGTCGCCAAAATGCCGCTCAAAAAAGCCGTGCAGCAAAAGATTGTGCTGATGGCGTGGCATGCGGAACCCGCCCCGGGGCCGATTAAGCAGTACGGCATTACGGATAACATTACCTCGGACTCAAACGAGGTGGCCCGCCTGGCGGCACAGTACGCCGTGGTGAAATCGGGCGGCAAAGCCCAGGTCATTATCTTTACCGACTCGCTGTATAAAATCGCACTGGATAAAGCCAATGCGATGAAGCAGGAAATTGAAAAATGCAGCGAGTGTAAGGTCATCGACTTTATTGATACGCCACTGGCCGATACCTCTAACCGTATGCCGTCGCTGACCTTCAGCCTGTTACAGAAGTACGGCGACCGTTGGCAGTATTCGCTGGCGATCAACGATCTCTATTTCGACTTTATGGCACCGGCGCTGAAAACCGCAGGCAAAGGCGGTAAAAACGCGCCTTACAACATCTCCGCAGGTGATGGGTCCATCTCGGCCTTCCAGCGCATTCGCAATGGGGAAAGCCAGGTCGCCACCGTGGCTGAACCGTTAAAACTGCACGGCTGGCAGCTGCTGGATGAGTTTAACCGCGCCTTCGCCGGTCAATCGCCTTCGGGCTATGTGACGCCCGCGCATTTAATTACCCAGGAAAACATTAGCCGCGATGGCGGGCCGCAGAACAATTACGATCCCGAAAACGGTTATCAGGCGCATTACAAAACCATCTGGGGCGTGAAGTAACGGAGGCCAGCAGCATGCAGGTAGAAAAACTGTGTTCCCCTGCCATCTGGGCCGAAGGCCCGGTATGGCTGCCGCAGCTCGATGCGGTGGTGTTCAGCGATGTGAAAGGCAACCGCATGTACTGCTGGCAGCGCAACGGCGAGCTCAGCATCTGGCGTCATCATGCTAACTATGCCAACGGCAATGCCCGGGACAGTCAGGGACGCGTCGTGAGTTGCGAACATGGCCGCCGGGCTATCAGCCGGACCGAATCAGACGGCACGGTCAACGTGTTGATCGACAAAGTCGAGGGCAAACGCTTTAACTCGCCCAACGATCTGGCGATCCGTTCTGACGGCACCATCTGGTTTACCGATCCGCCTTACGGAATCGTTAACGATCACGAAGGCTATCTGGCCCCCAGCCAGGTGATTGGCTGCTATCTCTACTGTTTTGATCCCGTCAGCGGGCAGCTCAGTATTGCGGCCAGCGATCTGCAGCGCCCTAACGGGCTGGCATTCTCACCCGATGAAAGCCTGCTTTATGTGGCCGATATGTCGGTGGTGGACTTCCCGACGCTGGGACGCCATCAGCTCCGGGTTTACCAGGTTGAAGGACGGGAACTGTCGCCGGGGAAATTTTTTGCCGATGTCACGCCGGGCTTTCCGGACGGCTTTTGTGTCGATGCCAACGGGGACATTTACTGTAGCTGCGCGGACGGCGTGATTATTTTTGACGCTCAGGGGACGCGTAAAGGCAAAATCCCGATCCCTGAGACGGTATCCAACTGCACGCTTGGTGGACCGGATAATCATGAACTCTATATCACAGCCAACACCTCGCTCTACCGGGTAACGTTGCGCTAAACCGGCTGCGCAGGCAGAACGGCAAGAAGGACCTGTCAGGTCAGCGCGTCTGTGGCTGACCGGCCCCTCTGTGGGCAAAATCTGGCAAATAAGCCTGAGATCACAAAAGCCAGCAATAAATATAACTACATGATTTTTAATGGTTAATTTTTCAGTCATTTCTTTGACTGCCCTGTCTTTTCCCCATAGCATTTAGTTGAAATGACATTCCACATTATGAAATAAGCGGCAACGCTGGGAGTATCAGTCGTATGAGAATCAGCTATCAGCAGTTGTATGAGGAGTTTCTCCGCGTACTCACGAGTCGTAACGTGCCCCAGGATAAAGCCGAAGCCTGTGCGCATATGTTTACCGAAACCAGCCTCAACGGCGTGTATTCCCACGGCATAAACCGCTTCCCACGTTTTATTCAGCAACTGGACGCGGGCCATATCGTTCCCGACGCCGAGCCGCAAAAAGTCCTGTCGCTGGGCGCGATCGAGCAATGGGATGCCCAGCGTGCCATCGGCAACATCACCGCGCACAGTATGATGGAACGCGCTATGGCCGTGGCATCCGACCACGGGATTGGGCTGGTGGCGCTGCGTAATGCCAATCACTGGATGCGCGGCGGCAGTTACGGCTGGCAGGCGGCGGAAAAGGGCTTTGTGGGCATTTGCTGGACGAACTCTATTGCCGTGATGCCGCCCTGGGGCGCGAAAAGTGGGGCGATCGGGACTAACCCGCTGATCATCGCCGTGCCGGGCGAGCCGATCACCATGGTGGATATGTCAATGTCGATGTTCTCCTACGGCATGCTGGAGGTGAACCGTCTGGCCGGTAAAAGCCTGCCGGTCGATGGCGGATTTGATGATGAAGGCAATTACACCCGCGATCCGGCCACCCTTGAGCAAAACCGCCGCATCTTACCTATGGGTTACTGGAAAGGCTCCGCGCTGTCGGTCGTGCTGGACATGCTGGCCACCCTGCTCTCCAACGGTGCCTCCGTCACCGAAGTGACACACGACAACGGCGATGAATTCGGCATCTCGCAGGTCTTTATCGCGATTGATGTCGACCGGCTCATTGATGGTGAAACCCGCCAGCACAAGCTCGACCGTATCCGGGCATCGATTATCAACGCTGAACGGGCCGACAGCGAGCAGGCCATTCGCCTGCCCGGCGATAAGTTTCCGCCGCTGCGGGCTGAAAACCAGCGTCTTGGTATTCCAGTGGACGATCGCATCTGGGCGCGTATTCAGGCGCTGTAAGGGGGAAACCATGATCACCGGACATATTGCGAACACCGACCCGCGTCACTATCCCCCGGCGATTGCCAAAGCGATCGCCTGTCTCGCCCGCCACGACCTGACCATTATGGCTGCGGGACGTTATCAGGACAGCGAAACGGGCTGGACCATGCAGGTACTGGATCTGCACACCGCCGCGCCTGAAGAGAACTACCCGGAAGCGCATCGCCTGCATATTGATGTGCAATATCTGGTAGCAGGGGAAGAAGTCATCGGCGTCGCCACGCAGCCTGTGGATTTACCGGTGCATCAGCCTTACGACAGCAAGCGCGACATCATCTTTTACCAGCACGCGCCGGAAGAAACCCTGGTGCGCATGCTGCCAGGCACCTTCGCCGTGTTTTTCCCGCAGGATATTCACCGACCAAATTGCGCGGTGGGCAAGCCCGGACCGATTCGCAAAGTGGTGGTTAAGATCCCCACCCGCGATCTGGTCTAGGCAAGGAGGAATGCCATGAGTCTGACATCGACCGCCGTTAATCGTGAGAAGATCCCCGCCCTGCGCTGGCTAAGGATCATTCCACCCATCCTGATCACCTGCATCATTTCTTATATGGATCGGGTCAATATTGCCTTTGCCATGCCGGGCGGCATGGACGCCGAACTGGGCATCAGCGCGTCGATGGCCGGACTGGCGGGCGGCATTTTCTTTATTGGTTATCTTTTTTTGCAGGTGCCGGGCGGCAAGCTGGCCGTGTATGGCAATGGCAAACGCTTTATCGGCTGGTCACTGCTGGCCTGGGCGATCATCTCGATGCTGACCGGTATGGCAACCAGCCAGTATCAACTGCTGGCGCTGCGCTTCGCGTTAGGGATCGCCGAAGGCGGTATGCTGCCGGTGGTGCTGACGATGATCGGCAACTGGTTCCCGGATGCCGAACGCGGTCGCGCCAATGCCATTGTGATCATGTTTGTGCCGATCGCCGGGATCATTACCGCCCCGCTCTCTGGCTGGATCATTACCGCCTGGGACTGGCGCATGCTGTTTTACGTGGAAGGCGCATTATCGCTGGTGGTCATGGCCCTGTGGCATTTCACCATCAGCAACCGGCCGCAGGAAGCCACGTGGATTTCTCCGGCTGAAAAGCAGTATCTGATCACCACCCTGCACAACGAGCAGCTGATGATCAAAGGGCAGAACGTGCGTAATGCCTCTCTGCTGCGGGTCATGCGCGAGCCCGTGATGTGGCGGCTGATTCTGGTCAATTTTTTCTATCAGACCGGCATTTACGGTTACACCCTGTGGTTGCCCACCATTCTGAAAGAGCTGACCCACGGCAACGTCGAACAGGTCGGTATGCTGGCCATCCTGCCCTATGTCGGGGCGATCTTCGGCATGTTTCTGTTCTCTGTTCTGTCGGATGCAACCGGCCGGCGCAAGCTGTTTGTCGCACTGCCACTGGCCGGCTTTGCGCTGTGCATGGCGCTGTCGGTATTGCTTAAAGCACACATCTGGTGGTCCTACGCGGCGCTGGTGGGCTGTGGCGTGTTTATTCAGTCTGCGGCGGGCGTGTTCTGGAGTATTCCGCCGCGCCTGTTCAATGCCGAGGTCGCGGGCGGGGCACGCGGCCTGATCAACGCGCTGGGCAACCTGGGCGGCTTCTGCGGGCCTTATATGGTCGGCATGCTGATTGCGTTCTACAGCAAAGATGCCGGGGTTTACAGCCTGGCCATTTCGCTGGCGCTGGCGGCGCTGCTGGCCATGACGCTGCCTGCCCGCTGTGATTCTGCGAAACGGGAGGCAGTATGAAACGCTGGCTGGGACTGGACTGTGGCGGCACCTTTATTAAAGCCGGGCTGTACGATATGCAGGGCCGCGAGCTGGCCGTTGCACGGCAAAACCTGCCGATACTGGTGCCAGAGCCGGGTTATGCTGAACGCGATATGACGCTGCTCTGGCAGCAAGCGGCAGCGGTGATTCGCGAGGTCCTGACCAGTAGCGGTCAGGATGCCGCCGACGTTGCTGGATTAGGCATCTCTGCTCAGGGTAAAGGGCTGTTTCTGCTGGATAAAGATCGCAATCCACTGGGGAATGGCATCTTATCCTCCGATCGTCGCGCCCTGAGCCTGGTCCAACAGTGGCAGCGGGAAGGCCTGCCGCAGCAGCTCTACCCGCTCACGCGACAGACGCTGTGGACCGGCCATCCGGTTTCACTCCTGCGCTGGCTAAAGCAGCATCAGCCGCAGCGCTATGCCGCGATTGGTAGCGTGCTGATGGCCCACGACTATCTGCGTTTCTGTCTGACCGGTGAGCTGGCCTGTGAAGAAACCAATATCTCGGAATCCAATCTGTACGACATGCAGGCCGCCGACTGGTCGCCGGCGTTGGCTGAGATGCTGGATATCAGCGAAATCGTTCCCGCGCTGCCCCCGATTATTGGGTCGACGCAGATTGCCGGTTATGTTACCTCGCAGGCTGCCGCCGCATGCGGTTTGCTGCCCGGTACGCCCGTGGTCGGCGGTCTGTTTGACGTGATGTCCACTGCCCTGTGTGCGGGGCTGAATGACGCAACGCGCCTGAACGCGGTGATGGGCACCTGGTCGGTAACCAGCGGCATTACCGACTGCATCCGCGATGAAACAGACTATCCCTACGTTTATGGCCGCTATGCCATCGAGGGACAGTACCTGATCCATGAAGCCAGCCCGACCTCGGCGGCCAACCTGGAATGGTTCTGTGAACAGTGGGGCATTAGCGATTACGACCAGCTAAACCAGTGGGTCACCGAGCTGGAACCCGCCAGCAACGCGCTGCTGTTTCTGCCTTTTTTGTACGGCACCAACGCCGGGGCCGATCTGCACGGCAGCTTCTTTGGCCTGCAGGCGGGTCACAACCGCGCCCATCTGGTGCAGGCCATCTACGAAGGTGTGGTGTTTTCCCACCTGACGCATCTGAACCGCATTCTGCAACGCTTTCCTCAGGTTACCGCCCTGCGTCTGAGCGGCGGTCCCACACGATCCGCCCCCTGGATGCAGATGTTTGCCGATGCCAGCGGCCTGACGGTAGAAGTGCCGCAGATCAGCGAAAGCGGCTGTCTGGGTGCGGCCCTGGTCGCGCTAGCCGGGACGGGCGCTTACGCCTCGCTGCAACAGGCGCAGCAGGCCTTAGCGCCGGATATCGTGACCTGGCAGCCAGACAGCACAAGACATGCCCGTTATCAGCAGAAGTATCAGCGTTATCAGCATCTGATCCGCGTCCTGAGTGATGCACAAGGAGCCACCTTATGAGCCTGCCCTTACTCCAGCTGGCGCTGGATCATACCGAGCTGGAGGCGGCGCTGAGTACCGCACAACAGCTGCACCCACACGTGGATATCATCGAAGCCGGTACGCTGCTGTGCCTGAGCTGCGGGGTCGAAGCCGTGCGCCGTCTGCGCCAGCAGCACCCGGAGAAAACCCTGGTGGCTGACTATAAAGTGGCGGATGCCGGCGGCACCCTGGCAGACATGGCCTTTACGGCGGGCGCAAGCTGGATGACGGTCATCTGTGCCGCTCCGCTGGCGACCTTTGCCAGCGCGCTGGAGGTGGCACAGCAGCACCAGGGCGATATTCAGATTGAACTGTTTGGCAACTGGACGCTGGATGATGCGCGAAAATGGCGGCAACTGGGGCTAAAACAGGCCATTTATCATCGTGGCCGGGATGCGCAGGCCAGCGGTCAGCAGTGGAATCAGCACGACCTGGATACCATGAAAGCCTTATCCGATTTGGGTTTCGCCCTCTCCATCACCGGCGGGATTACGCCTCAGGATCTTTCACAATTTAAAGAGGTTGACGTTAAGGCGTTTATCGCCGGACGCGCCCTCAGCGATCCCGCCAGCGGCATCCAGCGCGCCGCAGAATTCCATCAGGCCATTGCCAGCATTTGGGGAACCGTATGAAACACCAGCATCCGTTAGGTATTTACGAGAAAGCCCTGCCCGCTAACCTCACCTGGCCTGAACGCCTGGCGCTGGCAAAAGCCTGTGGTTTTGATTTTGTGGAAATGTCGGTGGACGAAACCGATGCGCGGCTGGCGCGTCTGAACTGGAGCAAAGAGCAGCGGCTGTCGCTGGTGAATGCCACGATTGAAACCGGCGTCACCATTCCCTCCATGTGCCTGTCGGGACACCGCCGCTTTCCCTTTGGCAGTCACGATCCGGCGATCCGCCAGCGCGCGGACGATCTGATCGATCGGGCTATCCAGCTGGCAAAGGACGTCGGTATCCGCACGATTCAGCTGGCGGGTTACGACGTGTATTACGAACCCCACGATGAAAGCACCGTGGCGCGCTTTGCCGAAGGGCTGTCACGCGCGGTGCAGCGCGCTGCCGCGGCCCAGGTGATGCTGGCGGTTGAGATCATGGACACCGAGTTTATGAACGCCATCAGCAAGTGGAAAGTCTGGGAGCAGCAGCAGGCTTCACCGTGGTTTTCCGTGTATCCGGATGTGGGCAATCTCAGCGCCTGGGGCAACGATGTGACCGCCGAGTTGACCCTGGGCATTGACCGCATCGCCGCCATTCATTTGAAAGATACTCAACCCGTGACCGCAAGCTCACCAGGACAGTTTCGTGACGTGCCCTTTGGTCAAGGCTGCGTCGACTTTGTCGGCGTGTTCCGCACGCTCAAAGCACTGAATTATCGCGGCTCGTTCCTGATTGAAATGTGGACAGAAAAAGCCGAAGAACCGGTTGCCGAAATCGTCCAGGCCCGGCGCTGGATTGAACAGAAAATGCAGGAAGGAGGTTTAGTATGAGCATAGCCGCAATGAAAGAGCAGGTGCTGGCCGCCAACCTGGCGCTGCCGCGCCATCAACTGGTGACCTTTACCTGGGGCAACGTTAGCGCTGTCGATCGCGCCCAGGGCCTGGTGGCGATCAAGCCGTCCGGCGTGGACTATGACGGTATGACAGTAAACGACATCGTCGTGGTGGAACTGGAGAGCGGACGGGTGGTGGACGGCAGCAAAAAGCCCTCATCAGATACCGCGACGCACCTGGCACTCTACCGGGCCTTTGACGATATTGGTGGCATTGTGCACACCCATTCGCGCCACGCCACCATCTGGGCACAGGCCGGTCAGGATCTGCCCGCCTGGGGCACCACCCATGCTGACTATTTCTACGGCGCGATTCCCTGCACCCGACTGATGACGGAGGCCGAAATCGCCCACGATTACGAACACAATACCGGCGAAGTGATCATCGAAGCCTTCCGCACGCGTGGTATCAGTCCGGTCGCGATCCCCGCCGTGTTGGTTAACGCTCACGGGCCATTCGCCTGGGGGAAAGACGCCGACAACGCGGTACACAACGCGGTGGTGCTGGAAGAGATCGCCTATATGGGCATTTTCTCCCGCCAGCTGACGCCCGGTATCACGCACATGCAGCAGCCCCTGCTGGACAAGCACTTTCTCCGAAAGCATGGGGCGAATGCCTATTACGGTCAGTAATTCACGTTTTTTATCACACTCAGCAGGAGCGGTTGACTATGAACAGGTTGTTTCATCTGACATCCCCTGCCGACCGGCATTATGGTCTGGCGCTGTGGGCGGGGTTTTGCGGCGGCAATGTCGCCAGTTTTGTAAAATGGGGAACCGAAAATCCCTTTCCACCCAGAACGCCTGACAGGGCGATTCCGCCTGCTGAGATGCTGCATGATATGGGGATCAACGTCAGCAGCCTGGTTTATCACTATTCCGATCACGTGGTGAACTGGGGCATTGCCGGTGTACATCACCTGTTCTCCATTTTCTTTGCTCTGCTCTACTGCGCACTCGCGGAGATCGTCCCGGCAGTCACCCTGGGCCAGGGTGTCGCTTTCGCCATCGTCATCACGCTGGCGTTTCACGGCGTAATACTGCCGATGAACGGCTGGGCACCGGCGTTATGGCACCTGCCGCTCGCAGAAATCGCGTCGGAAACCCTGGGGCATATTCTCTGGATGTGGACGATAGAGATATTCAGACGCGCCTTCTGTGAACAGGCCCGGCGACGCCAGCCTCTCTGAGCGCAAGACCGGGGCGCCAGACATAACCTTTAGTTAAGAACCCTCTGAAATCCCTGCGGCGCACATTTTATCCTGTGCGCCAAACTACTGCGATATCAGCCACATCTTCCGCAAAATAACCGAAACACGCGTGAATTATTTTATCCCGTCTGGAAATGAGGGTTGATAATCGTTAAGTCGTTTTTACAATACGGCCTACGCTTAACCCTAATCGGCTCGCTTAGGCGATCGCCGTTATTGAGTAAACCGACAGGCCTGTAACGCTCATGAAAATCGTCTCAATCCAGTATCTGCGCGGTCTCGCTGCGTTACTCGTGGTGCTGGCACACAACTCATCGCTGTTAGAAGGCCACTGGACCCGGCACATTCCCGGCGCGCTGGGCGTGGACGTGTTCTTTATTATCAGCGGCTTCATCATGACCTTTATTACCCACCAGTTTAACGAAGCCCCGACCTCGTTCATGGTGAAACGCTTTTTCCGCATCTGGCCGGTATTCTTCGTGGTCTGGCTGCTCTCGTTCGTGGTGGTTTATCACGATCGTTCACTTCAGGACATGTCCTGCGCACTCTATTTTTGTCTGCAGGATTACAGCAGTCCCGGCCCGACCTTTGGGTTTAGCGCATTGGGGCCGCCCTGGACGCTGTCCTACGAAATCCTGTTTTACGCCGTGTTCACCGTCGCGATGTGCATCAACTACCGCTATCGTAGCTATTTGTGTGCGCTGATTTTTCTCGCCTCCAGCGTGGGTTTTCAGCTGTATTACAACGGCAGTTTTGCTTTTTCATCCCAGGTATCGCCCCATATGGCGGTGACGCACTGGTGGCAGGCGTGGATCAAACTCATCAGCAATACCATCTGCATGGAGTTTATCTTAGGCATGATGCTGGCGGAGTTAATCGTGAAGCAGAAGCTGCCTGAGCTGACGCCTCAGGGGCGCAGAATACTGCAGGTCGGGCTGGTGCTGGCGTTCGCGACGGCGCTGATGATTGGGCCGCAGCCGTTTGGCCTGAACGGGGGTTTCTGGCTGGCCGCGGCGATCATGAGCATCACCGTGATGCTCGGTTATCGTAGCGAAAGGGGTCATAACCGCGCGCTGATTTTCTTTGGTGATATCTCTTATTCGCTCTATCTCATCCATTACCCGCTCATGATATTGCTGATGAACAGCCTGGCCGATAAAGCCTGGACGGATAATTTTATGATCTTTGTGTTGTCCATCAGCATCAGCGTGGCGCTGGCGTCAGTGATGTTTTTCTGGATTGAAAAGCCCGCCATTAAGGCAGGTAAGCACGTCGCCCGCTGGTTATCGACGCCGCTGACGCTGCACAAAAGTTCATAGCCTGCGGCAAACAGTGGCCTTTTAACGGGCCACTGTTTTTTTCGCTATCAGAAGCTCTGCCAGTTGTCTTCCTGCGCACCGGCACCGGCGGCCGCAAGCTGTGGGCGCTTAAGCACGGGCGCAGCCGTCACGGCGACAGGTGGACGCTTATCCATCACAACCTGGGCAGAATGAATAGTAAAGGCAGCCACCAGCTGTTGCAGCGAAGTGGATTGTTCGGTTAACGAACGCGCGGCGGCAGAAGCCTGTTCCACCAGTGCGGCGTTTTGCTGGGTCACGCTGTCCATCTGGTTGACGGCTTCATGCACCTGACCAATGCCCTGCGACTGCTCCTGAGCCGCTACCGCAATTTCATCCACCAGATCGTTGACCTGGCGCACGGCATCGTTCATCCGGTCCATATTCTGTCCGACTTCTTCAGCCTGCGCGGCACCGGTTGCTACGTAGCGCATCGATGACTCGATTAACGCTTTGATCTCACGGGCAGAAGAAGATGAACGCTGTGCCAGATTACGCACCTCACCGGCTACTACCGCAAAACCGCGTCCCTGCTCACCCGCCCGAGCCGCTTCAACCGCCGCATTCAGCGCCAGAATATTCGTCTGGAAGGCCACACCTTCAATCAATGCAATGATGTCGTTGATTTTCGCCGAGCTGCTTCTGATATCGGTCATGGTGCCCAGCATCGTTTTGACTTTACCTGAGCTGTCCTCCGAGATTTCACGCGCGTTTTTGGATAGCTGGCTGGCGAGTCGGGTGTTTTCGGCGGTCTGGCGTACGGTTTCACTCAGTTCAGACATGCTGGCCGCCGTTTCCTCCAGCGACGCCGCCTGCTGTTCCGTGCGGGAAGAGAGATCGTCGTTACCGGCTGAAATCTGGGACGAGGCAGAACTGACCGAGTGGGACGCCTGCTCAACCGATGACAGCGACTGCGCCACATTGTTGACCAGGAGGTTGTAAGCCCTGGCGGTTAAGCCAATCTCGTCACGACGTGCATCGTCTGCGCGCAGCGTCAGATCAAGCCGCTCACTGGCGTGTTCCATGGTAGCGCGAATGGCGTTAAGCTGACGACGGATGCTGAAAATCGTCTTAACCGAAAACGCGCCGAGCAGCAGGATAATCGCTATCGATCCCCCTGACATGCCCCACAGGGTTTTCTGATACGCCTTGCCGTTTTCCTTACTGTACATCTCACCGATAGCCACATTCAGCGCCAGCTGCTTCTGGTATCCCTTCAGCAGATCGCGTATTCCCTGTCCAACCCCGCTGTCGCTCTGAATAGCGCCGAGGGAAACGACATCGTTTTGTGCACGGGAACCGGCTAAAAACGCCGGCAGTCTGGTTTCGATGTTTTTCATCGTGCCAAAGGCTTGTTCAGCTAACGACTTATCTTCAGTACTGGAGATATCGTGTTCCAGGTAATACTGGTTAAGTTTCTTTAAGTCGTTGATCGTCGAGCCAATATCTTTTTCAAACTGTGCCTGCTTACGGGGATCGGTGGCACTCTGGTGGCGGTAGAGCATAACCGTCAGGGCGTTACTGCTGTCCACCAGCTTGTTCAGGTCGATAATCGACGGAATGGTATTTTGCTGAACATAGTCAAAGCGTGACTGAAAGCCGGTCACGACCAGGATAGCGACCACGGCTAAGGCAGCCAGTGAGGCAGCAAGCAACGAGAAGGTCAGAAACAGTCTCTGGGTAATGGTCATAGCTTTATTCACCTGATGTAGAGGAAACATTGTGTGGAGGATGTTTCTACTATCGGCATCTGGCGATGAAATATTACACAATTCATTAGGTAGCTAACTTTATTTTGTCGCAACCTGTTGTGATAAAGGGGAAAAAATGTAAAAGACAGGCCCGGACAGTGCCGGGCACAGAAGCAGGAATCAGAACAGTACGGAGTAGTTCAGACCAAAGGTGCGACCGCGGCCTTTGTACTGGTACTGAGACGGTGAACCGTAGGTAGGGCTGTAGAACAGCGGTGCGCGCTGTCCCCACACCGTGGTGTAGTCGCGGTCCAGCAGGTTCTCGACGCTAAAGCTCAGCTTGCCGACGGGCAACTCATAGCTGCCAATCAAATCAACGGTGGTGTAGCCGTTAATGTTATAGCCCGCATCATCGCTCAGATTAAACGAGGTGGTGCTCTGGACTTTCAGGCTCCAGGGATCTGGCGACCAGCCAACATAGGCGGTTGCTTTCGACGGACTGGCGACTTTCACGTCATATTTTTGCCAGCTGCCATCCACTTTCGACTCGGTCTTCAGCACATTGAAGTTCGCACCGGTGCTCCAGTTGGTATCCGGGATAAAGTAATCCACGGCACCTTCAACACCATAAATCCGACGCTTATCGTCAACGACGCTGATGGTCAGATCCTGATTCTGCTGAACACTCTTGTCTGAGAGCGAATAATAGGCGCTGAGCTGCGTGCGCAGATTGTCACCGGTATAGCGCCAGCCCAGCTCCCACGAATCGACTTTGATGCCCTGCAATTTGCTGGCATCCACGTTGACGCTGTTGATCAGCGGAAGATTGCCGTTAACCGCCCGACCATAGGTGCCGCGTCCGTAATATTTACCCGGGTCCGGCAGTTCAACGCCTTGCGAGAAGTTAAACCAGGCCTGCTGCCGCTCCGTGATATGCATCAGGATACCGGCGTTATACAGGAAATTATCGTAATCGGTTGAGCCACCCGGAATCGTATCGGCTGAACGGGCGGTGCCGTTGGCAATCGCCTGCTGCTGCGCATAACCAACAAAGTCATCCACCTTGTTTTCGGTGTACTGATAGCGCACGCCGCCACTCAGCGTGAAGGTATCATTAATGTCGTAGCTGGACTGCAGGAAGGTCGCCAGGTTGGTAATGTCATAACCCGGATAGCGACCGGTCGTGTAGATGCTCTGATTGTTCAGCCCGCCCGAGGCTGCCGACTGGCCCAAATCAAAGAACATCTGGTTAGCGTTGAAACGCTCGTGATCGGCGTCCACACCGTAGGTCAACGCCAGCCCATCGACGGGCTTACTGGTTATCGCCAGCTTGCCACCATATTGATCGGTGTTCTGTTCTGAGGAGGAGAAACTGGTCACGCGTCCGCCAGAAACGGTTGGGAACGGATAAAACGTCAGTGACTCGTCCCGGTAATAAACCTGCCCCACCAGCTCCTGACCGAGGAAATCGGTATTGGAGTACTGCAGGCTGACAAGGTGGCGCTCGGTGCCGGGAATACGGTCCGAGTCCAGCCCTTTACTGGTGTAGGCGTTGCCGTTACCGGTTACTGCCGAAAAGTTTCTGCCCAGATTCAGACCATAATCATCGTCACCCTGGCTCTTATAGTATTGCGTTACCAGTTGCAGTTGCTGGTGGTCATCAATTTCCAGCGTCCCGGTGCCCATCACATCCAGACGGTCGGAATATTGCAGCCCCGTCTGGGTATTATCCAGCAGAACCGAATCGCCGTTGCCGTCATACCAGCCACCAAACTTCTGATAAGCGACAGACAGCCGTCCTGAGGCGTGGTCATTACCGCCAGAGATAGCGCCCGCCACGCGTTCGTCGTGATCTTTACTGCTGTTAAAGCCGGTTTTGGTGCCGGTTTCAAACTCAAACTGCGTGCCCGGCTGGCCTTTCTTGGTGACGATATTGATCAGGCCGCCGGTGCTGCCACCGCCGTACAGTGAGGTCGATCCTGAGATCACCTCAATGTGATCGATGTTGAAGGGATCGATCGAATCCAGCTGGCGACTGTCTGTGCGCGAAGAATTCAGGCGCACGCCGTCCACCAACACCACAATCGCGCGGCCGCGCATGTTCATGCCGTAGTTGGTTCGGCCCTGGCTACTGACGTCCAGACCCGGCACCAGCTGCGCCAGCGCATCTTTAAACTCTTTGCCGCCCTGGACTTGCTGCTCCAGTTCGGCCCCCTCAATTACCCAGGTGGTTTGGGCCATGTCAGCCACCGTACGGTGCGTACGACTGGCCGAAACGACCATTTCATTTTCGCTGGTTTGCTGTGCAACCGCCGGTGCCATCATGGCTAACAGCAGCGGATTGAGCAGCCAGATATTCTTGTTTTTAGCTTTCATCATCGTTCCTGCGTGCGAGGTTAAGACTTACCCCAAGGACTCGGTATAGTTTTTGGTAGAAGCAGCGCCATGCTGCGGTTTTTCCCGGCTGACGCTGCGCCACTGGATCAGAGCGGGCGGCGTGCTGAGATCGAACAAATCACGCCCCAGTGCGCGATTCAGAATACGGGCGGAGCGCCAGGCCATCAGGCTGAGCTGCGGTTCAGCAATACCGTGAGTCTGCATACTGGCGTTCACCGCAAAGATGTTATTGTCTTTTGGCCCGTTCCACTCAAGCGTGAAGTCCTCACGCACGCTGAACGTGCACTCGTCTTTCATGGTCAGGCGACTCATCAGCGGAGAGAGCAGTTCAGGCAGCGCCGGGCGATAGCCGGTGGCAAAAATCACGACATCACAGTCGATAAGGTCGTAACCCTGATCGAGCTGATGCTGTAACTGAAGCTGCCAGCCCTGATGATGGCTGTTGAGTTCAATCACCGAACGGCTCGGCAGCAAATAGGCATTGCGCGGCAGTCGCTGCACTTCAAAGCGGTGATACAGCTCGCGATAAATCGTCAGCAGAGACTCAGCCGTAATGCCATCCGAGGTCATCTTTTGTTCAGCCAGCATTTTCTGCCGGGCAGGCTCGTTCAGGCCGACAAAGCTGGAAACGTACTCTGGGGTGAAGTATTCGTTGGCGAAAGCGGCTTCATCCAGGGCATTGAAATTGTTGCGGCGCGATACCCAACTGACCTCAGCCGGTTCGCCCCACTCGCCCCGGAAGGCGTTGAGGAACAGATCGGCACCGCTCTGACCGCCGCCGATTACCGCCACACGCTTGCCGCGCAGGTCGGGCTTGCGCAGGCTCATTTCGCTGGCATGGAAGCAGGTGGCGCTGATGCGGTTCACGCAGGGCGGCAGGTAGGGCTGCTTGCCAATGCCCAGGCAGATGTTGCGGGCATAGCTTTCGCCGCCGTTGCTGTGAATCACAAAACGTTTATTCGCGTCGTCAAAATCGATGCGTTCTACCGTCTGATTAAAGCGCAGATTATCCATGCCTTCGGCGGCCCAGCGCAGATAGTCGGAAAACTCATCCCTTGAAATGGTGCGCAATTCGGTGGTCATAAAGCGGTAAAACTTTTTACGCTTGACCAGGTAGTTCACAAAGCTGAATGGGCTGGTGGGCGCGACCGCCGACACCAGATCTTTTAAGAACGAGGTCTGCATATGGCAGTCCGGGACCAGCATGCCGGGGTGCCAGGCAAAATCGGGGCGACTGTCTAAAAACTGGCTGGTGAACCCTTGTGCCTCGTGAGCCAGCGCCGCGATACTCAGGTTGAACGGGCCAATGCCAACGCCAATAAAATCAACAGTGTTTGTCATGATTCAGTCCTTGGTGACCAGCCACAGCGGGTTTTGCAGATTTTCCAGGTAATTGGGCAACATACGGCTTCCGCCGTCCTGATCGGGCCAGGTGAGTTTTACCGGATTCAGCACTACACGAATGATTTGTGGCTTGAAGAGTGAGAAAAGCGCAAAACGCGCCGACAGTTGCGGATGGTCCTGCATATAGTCGCTCAACACTGCGGCAAGCAGTTGGTAAAAGCGTCGTTCTGGTACGCCAAGGCGCGCCATTAACGGCGAAATAAACCGCAGGACCGTGACAAAATGGCCGGTCTGCAAGTCATGAATCAAATAGTCAGCGCTCAGGCGTGCTGTCACATCGCGGACGTCCTGAGGCAGAGAATCCATCTCTGGAAAATCGTCCTTCACCAGCCGCATATCGCCCTGAAAATCTTTCAGTAATACGCGCTGGGGCACACCGTCCTTCATCGCCAGCGTAATATTTTGCCCGTGCGCGATCAGTGCTACGCCATAACGGCACAACAGGTGATAGAGCGGCACCACAGAGACGCGAAACATCTGACGTAACCAGGCTTCCGCGCTCAGGCCAGAGCGGGCGATGTAAGCCCCGATAAGCGGCTGATGGTTCTCATCGCACTCCATCAGCGTTGCCATCAGAATTGGCGTTTCGTCCGGGTGCAGCCAGCGTGAGGGGTTTTCGCGCCAGATCACGCCCAGCATTTCCTGGTAGCGATACGGTGCTTCGGCCAACGCGCCGTAAGCCTGATGGGAAACATAACCGGCGGCAGGTTCACCCAGGATCACCGCCCCGCTTTGCTGCAGCGTCGTGTCCGTGGCAAAGACGTTTTGTAGCCAGCGGGATGCCAGCGGGCCTGCGGCGATGTATTTGCCCGGAATACCGCGATAGCAGGAGGTGTTGTAAATGGTGAGCGGCAGTTTAATATCCAGCCCGCCCTGACGACTGGCGTTGGTCAGCGTGCGCAGTGACTGCTGCGCCAGCCAGCGATCGCCAAATTCTCCCAGCGAGACCATCTTGCCTGTCGCCAGATCCGCCACAAAATCGAGGGCAATTTTTTGCTGCCACTGCCAGGGATGAACCGGTAACGGCAGCCAGCTGTCGTCCAGCCCCTGGTCCTGCCAGGCCTGAGTGAAACGCGCATATTCACCGCTGTCCATCGCGGCATGTAGCAACTGCTGGAGCTCCAGCGCGCTGTCGCAGCGCCAGACCATATGATCACGCTTCACCGCCAGCCAGTGCAGGCGGAAAGTATTCAGGTATTCGGGTGCATAGCGCTCCAGCGCCTCTTGTCCCCATCCCCGACGGCCTTTATTGAAGGCAAACTTAGGATGACCGCTTAGCAGGCACTGCAGGCGGTCGGCATCCATATCAATGAGCGCGTTCGCATCCAGGCCCTGACGTGCCTGCATAAGCTGAAGATCGCCGCGCAACGTGGCATAGAGATCCTGCATATGTTCCGCCACCGTTGCATCGCTCATCGACAGCACCGGCTTCAGCTGATACAGCAGCGTCTGAGCCAGTATCGGCTCCTCCGCACAGCGCAGGCTCTGCGCATCGATCCATAACCAGCCCCAGATGCCCCGTTCGGCGGTGAAGTGCCACTCGGCTCCCGGCAGGCTGATGCAGTAACGGTTCTCGCCCTGAGGCTGCGCCTGAAAGACCTGCTCGTACTCCAGCTCAGCCAGCATTTTCGCGACCAGTTGACGGTTAACGGCGTCCCATGCGTGCTGATTCATCACAGGCCCACCTCGCCGAAGAAACGCGCGCGCTGGGTCATGACCAGCCGGGAGCGCTTGTGCGGAAAATCAAACTCTTTCACGGTGCTGTAGCCCGCCGGTGCCAGATGGCGGAACAGGCGCTGATTATCGGCCCGGGGTTCCAGCACCAGGCGCTGGGTTTGTGGGTTGTCCAGCAGCAGATAGTGACTGATGCCGCGCAGCCAACTCTGCACAAAGTGCGGCCCGCGCCACTGCGGCTCACCCACCAGCAGATGCAAACCGCGATCGTACGGCTGCCAGCTGTAGTGCCGTCCGATGCGGTCTTCTGCCGCCCAGTAGATTTCAAAGTAGCTAAAAGGCTCATCATCAAAGCAGCCAATCAGCGGAAAGGCATAACTGCTGGTCAGTTGGCGTTCAAGGTAGGCGGTCTGCACCGCCAGCGATCCGCTCAGCTCCCAGAAGTAATCTACGCGCGGATCGTTCATCCAGCGGGTGAACGCCTCTGCGTCCCGGGCAGGATCGGCTACGCGAAAACTCAGCGTACGGCGCACGCGCGGATCGTAACGGCGATAAACTTCGCCGTTGGGGCGCGGCGGGCGCTGGGGAAAATAGATCTCACGCTCGGCATCAAACGTCATCTCGCCGGAGGCCTGCTGACGCGGGGCAGACAGCCACAGCGGCAGTTGCCAGAACATATCGCGATGCACGATATCGCTCTTTAGTGCGTCAAACAGCGCCAGCGCCTGTGGCTCTTCGCGCCATTCTGCGTAGGGCAGCACCACGGCGGAAAGCTGCGGGGCCGCGATAAACATCTGGTCCAGCGCGTCACGCAGCCAGCCTTCGGCAAGCGGACCGGAAAAATGCAGCACCGCACTGTTGTCCTGTCCCCAGCCGAGATTCAGCGTGTTGCCTGACTTTTCGCAGCGCAGGCCGTGGCCACTATGAACAATCTTTGCCTGAGACATTTAGCGCTCCTGAGACAGCAGTGGGTTGATGAAGTCAAAGTAGATCACCGAGGGATCGACGATGGTGTTTTCATTGTGATCGTGCAGGTAGCAGAAGAAATTGCCTTTGACGTTCCAGTGCGGGCTTGTCAGCACGTAGTCAAGGCAGTCCGTGTGCGTCACCTCGTTTCGTAGCGCGCTTAACGCGTCACGTACCCGTGCCATCAGATGGGCTTCGCTGTCCATGCCTGCCGCACCCAGTGCTGCCGTCACGGCAAAGGTGGAATTCACTAACAGGTAGTAGGGGAAATAGCGCAGCAGCTGTTCGCGGCTAAAGACGTTTTCCGCCTGGGCTTCGCCAATCACGTCCAGCCAGCCTGCGGCATGTGGCATAAAGGCGCTGCCCTGGCAGTCGCGATAGATCAGGCCAACCGGCAGATCCTGCGCCATCTCCACCAGGATATTTTGCTGATGGGCTAACAGCACCAGACCGTAATCAGCTTCCGCAGTGAACAGCGGTTTCAGCACCTGCTGACAGTAGGCGTCGACCCAGGCATGGGCGGCCTGTTTTTCGCTGATGTTCAGACGCTGGCTCAGGCGTTTCACCGCCGCAGACAGCAGTGAGTCGCCGCCGTCCGGCGCGGACTGCGTCAGGGAAACCAGCACGTTGGTCTGGCTCTGCGGCCTGTCGACAATCAGGTTTTCACGCAGCGCGAACAGGCTCTCTTCCATGATCCTGCCCTGCGCATCGCGCAGTCCGGCCCAGCCATCTTCCTGCATGACACGAAACGTCGGGAAACGCGCCTGCATGTCCTGCCAGCGTTCGGTCTGCGCCAGGCGCGCCAGGCGCATGCCGCGTTTGACCTCTTTCACCGACAGGGTGCGGACGGAGTTAGTCAGCCGCACGCTCAGGGAAAACTTGATCATGTCCCGGCTGGTCGCACAGTACAGCGAACGCGATGACGTGGTGGGCAGCCAGGGCGCACCGGCTTCCCCCAGGTCAGTCACCAGGCCTTTCTCCACCAGTTGCTGACACCAGGTCTGCTGGAGCAGATAGTCCGCCTGCCAGGGATGGAGCGGGAACAGCCACTGCCGATCGGTCAGCGCATGCAGTAACTGCGGCGCGTTTTCAGCCGCGAAGCGCGTCAGGCGCTGCTGTAAAGTCAGCTGCAGACTGTCGCCCGCCAGGTGGTCTTTATCCACCGCGAACCAGCGTAACGGGAAATGTGGCGCAAAATCAGGCAGATAGCGTTCGGCCTGCGGTTGCGTAAAGGGTTCGTGTGATTTCGGTGCCGGATGGAAGGCGTGCCCGACCAGCAGTGCCTGCTCGGCCTCGGCAAAGTTCAGGGCTTGCTCACGGAGGCCGTTCCAGTCATGACGGGCAGCGATTGCCTCACCGGTATGGGCGTGACTTTCCATAACACGCTGGTAAAACGCCTCACAGCCAGCGGCGGGCAGCTGCTGCTGGTTTTGCAGCTTATCGACAATCAGTCTGGCAACGGTCGCGAACGCCACTGGCTGGCTGTCGCGATGCGTGACCAGTCGGGCCGGGAAAGCAAAACGGTGGTGCTGGGTGGGAGAAAAGTAAGCCACCTTAAAGTGTAGGGCCTTCTCATCGTCCAACGGAATCACTAATTCTGCGGGTTCACCCTGGCTGAGTTGCCAGTCCTTGGTTTCACGGATCAGAGAATTCAGGAAGCACTGTGCTGCCACATCCCAGGCTCCCTCGTGTGTTGATTGAATCATTATCAAACAATTTCCAGGCGTTATGATAATGCGAATTCTGCCGATAACAGTTCTCATTATCAACGACAATTGTTAGAATTGGCGGAATAAATTTTACAAATACATACAACAAAGATACGGGTTAGCAACATCGTGACATCTCTTGAACTGACCGCGACGCCGCAAAAAGCCTTATCTAACTGGCCCTTAGCGATAAGCGCCGGATTGCTGGGCATTGGCCAGAATGGTTTGCTGGTGGCTATCCCGATGCTGGTTGCGCAGACCAGTCTGAGCTTGTCGGTCTGGGCAGGACTGTTAACGCTTGGCTCAATGCTGTTTTTGCCCTCTTCGCCATGGTGGGGAAAACAGATCGCGCGCGTGGGAAGTAAACCGGTCGTGCTGTGGTCGCTGGCCGGTTATGGCGCCAGTTTTTTGCTGCTGGGCATCGGCTGTACGCTTCTTTCCACGCAGTCCATTAGCCCCTCGATTGGATTAGGCATACTAATTATTGCCCGGGTTATTTATGGCCTGATGGTGTCGGCAATGGTGCCGGCATGCCAGGTATGGGCGCTGCACCGGGCCGGTGAAGGTAAGCGCATGACGGCACTGGCCACCATCAGTTCCGGCCTGAGCTGTGGCAGGCTGTTTGGCCCGCTGTGTGCCGCCGGAATGTTAGTGATTCATCCCCTTGCCCCCTTGGTACTGTTAGTGGTTGCGCCGTTGCTGGCGCTGATGATGTTACTGCCTTTGCGCGGTAACGCGCCGCAACCGGCCGTGGCGCGTAACAATGCCCGGCTGCGCATCGAGTGTCTGCCCTATCTGCTGTGCGCCCTACTGCTGGCGGCAACGGTGAGCCTGATGCAGTTGGGCCTGTCCCCGGCGCTGGCAAGACAGTTTGTTGGTGATACCGCCGCGATTAGCCATCAGGTAGCCTGGCTTCTGAGCGTGGCGGCGATCGCCTCACTCGGCGCGCAGTTCACGGTGTTGCGCCCTCAGTTACTGACGCCGCTTGCGCTGTTGCTGAGCGCAGGGCTGTTGATGTCTCTGGGGCTGGGGATGATGCTGAGCCCGCCGCTCTGGCTGTTTTATACCGGCTGTGCCTTGCTTTCGTTTGGTGCTGCACTGGGCACGCCAGCCTATCAGCTGCTGTTAAATGACAAGCTGGCAGACGGCGCGGGGGCAGGCTGGATAGCCACCAGCCATACCTTAGGCTACGGATTATGCGCGCTGCTGGTGCCACTGGTGTCGCAGTCGCATGGCGAGACGGCGCTGATCGGTGCCGCCTTCGCTGCTGCCCTGCTGTTTATGGCGATGTCAGCGTTGATCTGGCGCGCACGCCGCCGCTCCACCTTATCGGCTTATTAACTAAAAGGAACGACGATGGCTGAAGTCCATAGCTACCGCCTGTTTGACGTAAAACTGGCACGCAAGCGTCATCTTTCTCCCTCTATGCTGAGCCTGGTGTTTAACGGCCCCGACATCGCACAGATGAAATCTGATGCGCCTGACCAGCGAATTAAAATTTTGCTGCCTGCCGAAGATGGCAGCATGCCCACGCTCTCTGACAACGGTGAGTGGTATCAGACCATTCTGTCGCTGCCAAAAGAGCAGCGTCCCCTGTTGCGCACCTATACGCTGCGCCATCTCGATCCTGACCAGCAGGAACTCACCATCGAGTTTGTCAGCCACGGTACGGAAGGCCCGGCATCAGCCTGGGCGATCAACGCCCAGCCGGGTGACAGCCTGGTGATCGTTGCGCCTAATGCGGCCTATGCATCTGACAGCGGCGGATATGAATGGACGCCACCGGACGCGCTGCGCAACGCGTTACTGATTGCCGATGAAACCGCGTTACCCGCGGCGAAAGGCATCCTGGAAAAACTGTCCCGGCAGCAAAATCCGCCGCGAGTGCAGGCGTTTTTTGAAGTCCCGGATGCGGAGGATTGCGTCGGTTTACAGGCTTATGCATTTGCCGACATCACCTGGTTGCCGCGCAAACCCGCTTTTGCCTCACACGGCGAATGCCTGGTCGAGGCGATAAAATCCCGGGTTAAGGTGCCTGATGGCGGTCATCAGCAGGACGTACAGGAAGAGGCAGAAGGCGAATTACTGTGGGATCGCGCTCAGGCCCGCAACAGCGAGTTTTACGGCTGGGTCGCCGCCGAGTCGACCGTGGTGAAGTTATTACGCCGTCACCTGATTGGTGAACGCGGCGTCGATCGTGAAGCGATCAACTTTATGGCTTACTGGGCCAAAAAACGGGCCCAGTAAACGCCCTGTCGAGAGTGGCGCGTTAGGGGATTTCTGGACGCTGTTTATGCGCAGCGGTGGTGTTCAGGCTGGCCCACAAACCCAGCCATTTCGAACGCTGTCACAGTTTGCTGTGTCGCCGTCAGACCGGCACGGGCCATAATCTGGCCACGCTCGTTAACGCAGACCCCTTTAGCTGGCCGGTCAGGTCAGGGTGGCCTTTTTCAGCAGATCGAGCAGAGTGACGATTTGTGGGTCCAGCCTCAGGATGTCTTTCTTAATCAGTAAATGCAGCGTGGTGGCGCGACGGACGCCATGCTGTAAGGGCAATATTTTTAGTGTTCCCTGCGCCAGTTCCTGCTCGATGCGCTCATGCGGAATCCAGCCATAGCCCACCTGATGCATCACCGCCTCTACCGCCGCCTCGATGGTCGAAAACGACCAGTAGTCGCCATTACTGCTCTCATCCTGCACGGTGAAATGTTCCCGGTCGGCGATACGAATCAACGGATACAGCGCCAGCTGTTCTTCGTCCAGCGTCACCCCGCGATGGTGCAACGGATGGTCACGGTGAGCCACGGCAACAAAATCCACGTTCATTAACCACTCACCCCGCCCGGCCATATCCTGGCGCTGGGTCACCACCATCACGTCGGCCTCGGCGTAGTCGGTGTCGGTTTCCAGCACTTCGGTAAGGTTGATCTGGGTGTGAGGATGGCATTGCTGAAACGCCTTAAGGACGGAAAACAGGCGACGACGCGGAAAGATGCTGTCGACCACCAGTTCCAGCTTTGTCCTGACGCCGCTGCGTATTGAGCCTGCAAACGCCTCCAGCGAATGGAAGGCTTTAAGTAACGGCCGCACCTGCGCCAGTAGCAATTCCCCTGCGGGCGTCAGCACGGCCTTGCGTCCTTCGGTATGCAACAACGTAATGCCAATGCGCTGCTGCAACATGGCAAGGTTATAGCTCACGGAGGACTGGCTGCGATTGGTGAGCGTAGCGGCCCTGGCAAAGCTGCCCTCGCGCACCACCTTGTCCAGCAAACTCCACTGCTCCAGCGTCGTCTTGTGCATAACCCATCCAATTTTTGAATCAATTTCATCGTAAATTAGCGTTTTTAATTCATAAAGTGAATGGTTAAGCTGGGTTCAACCAAAGAGGAGAACAAATTATGAGCAGCTTTGACAAACACAATCTTGACGGCTTTATCGGTAAACATCTGGTTTATACCTATGACAACGGCTGGAACTACGAGCTGTATATTAAAAATGAAGACACCATCGATTACCGCATTCACAGCGGCATGGTGGGCAACCGCTGGGTCAAAAATCAGCATGTTTACGTTGTCAGAGTCGGTGAAGATATCTATAAAGTCTCCTGGACTGAGCCGACCGGCACCAGCGTCAGCCTGATTGCTAACCTGGGCGATAAACTGTTCCACGGCACCATCTTCTTCCCGCGCTGGGTCATCAACAATCCTGAGCGTACCGTGTGTTTCCAGAACGACCATCTGGAAGAAATGGCGAAGTACCGCGATGCCGGCCCAACCTATCCAATAGAAGTGATTGATGAGTTTGCCACCATCACCTTTGTGCGTGACGCCGGAAAAAATAATGAAGACGTGATTGCCTGTGCCGCAAGTGAATTACCCGCAAATTTCCCTGAAAATCTGAAAAATTAATCTGAACAAAGGGGCAATGCCCCTTTTCCTGTTGGAAAGACGCATACAGCAATCCCCCGGTTATTACCGCGATAATACAACAAGCGTTTCTGTTTTTATTTAACGGGAATCGCCGACGACATATTTGCTTTCAATCGTCAAATTCATCTGTCCCTGTTGATGTTTTATCCTGTGCCATCGACGTCTTTTTCCGTTGCGGTAAATACCGCCGAGGCACAGAATGAAGATAATTTTGCACGTCCCCGATAAGAACCGTATTGACAATGCTTTTGCTAATGCAGGCAACCTGCTTAAAGAAGCGGGTTTTAACGGCGACATTGCCATTGTCTTTAATGGCGACGCGGTTAGCGATGTTATTGGCAGGATTATTTCTGACGCCCTTAAGCAGGCACCGACCGTCACATTATTACTCTGTCAGAATAGCCTTAATGCGCAAAATATTGACGTCAGCACGCTGCCAGTAACCTTTCACGTGGTTCCGGCAGCGATTACCTATATTATCGACCAGCAGTCGCAGGGCGCATTATACATTCGCCCTTGATCGGCTTGCTCTACAGCGGCTTACTTTTAGCAAACCACTCAATTCCGCGCAACATGCCAGCCCAATAGAAACGCGGCAAAAACCAGGCTTTTAACCACCATGCGGCGCGACTGGGTCGGGCTGAATGGAGCGGAAAAGTCGGAAGCAGGCGGTTGCCATAGCCAAACTCCGCCAGCACGACTTTGCCTTTCTCCACGGTGAGCGGGCAGGAGCCGTAACCATCGTAACGCGTTTCAGGCACACCTCCGTCAATGACCTGTCTCAGGTTTTCCGCCACCACCACGATCTGTTTACGGGCGGCGGCGGCCGTCTTGGCATTCGGTGTTGAACAGCAATCGCCCAAAGCAAAAATATCTGGCCAGCGGCTGTGCTGCAGCGTCTCTTTATCGACATCACACCAGCCAGCAGCATCCGCCAGACCGCTTTCGGCGATAAACTCAGGCGCGGCCTGAGGCGGGACAACATGGAGCATATCGAACGGCAGGGTAACGTCACGCGTGCTGCCGTCAGCATCGGTGACGGTAAATATCGCCTGCTTATTCATGCCATCGACGCCGGTAAGGACATGGCCGAAATTCACCTGCGCCCGGTATTTCTCCAGGTAAGCCGTTAACGGTGGGACAAATTCGGGCACGCCGAAGACCACCTGACCCGCCAGACAAAATTGAATATCAATCTGCGCCAGACAACCCTGACGCTGCCAGCGATCGGCAGAGAGATAGAGCGCTTTCTGCGGCGCACCCGCGCATTTTATCGGCATCCCCGGCTGGGTAAAAATAGCCTTCCCCTGCTTCAGATTTTGCACCAGTTCCCAGGTGTAGCTCGCCAGATCGTATCGATAGTTTGACGTTACGCCATTGCGGCCCAGGGTTTCATTCAGACCACTGATTTTATCCCAGCGCAGGACCAGACCGCTGGCGATAATCAGGTAGTCATAATCTATTTTTTGGGCAGAGGCAGTTTCAATATATTTCTGTCCAGGTGATATATGGGTTACCGCATCCTTAATCCAGTTCACGCCTGCCGGAATAACCGCATCCATCTGTCTGCGGGTTTTTTCAGCGGAAAATAATCCTGCGCCGACCAGCGTCCAGGCAGGTTGATAATAGTGCTCTTTTTTAGGCTCAATGAGGGTTATTTTGATGTTCTTAATGCGTTTCTTAATACTTGCGATGACGCCAATTCCAGCTGATCCACCACCAATAACAACAAGATGAGGATGATGGGGATTATTTTTATCGTTCATGCAGGCCTCCCTTTCGTTTAACCGTAGTGGATTGCGGCACAGAGATAAAGCGAATCAATAGACTTTAAAGTTATAAAAAAAATCACTTATAATATTTAGCTATATGATATAGCAAAAAGAAATAATAGATTGACAGTTATTTGTCGCCCCTCTTTAATACCTTAAAAATAGCGTCAGGAATGAAAATGCTCATTCAGGAATTTACCCATCTTTCTGCCCTCACGATGTGCCTGCTAATCGCAACAGGTATCGCCGTGGGCTTTTTTCTGGCGCTGACCGGCGGGGGCGGATCGGTCGTGTGCGTGCCGCTGCTGCTGTACCTGGTTAAAGTCCCCGACACACATCGGGTCATCGGCACCAGCGCTATTGCCGTGGCAATAAGTGCCCTGATCAATCTTTTTGCCCACGGACGAAAGGGAAATGTCAGATGGGCGACGGGCGCGACGATATCGCTCGTGGCGGTGTGCGGCGCGCTGATCGGCGCCGGACTGGGGAAAATCGTCAGTGGGCAATACCTGTTACTGCCGTTTTCGCTTTTGATGTTTACCGTGGCGCTGATGATGCTGAGGAAACACCGTCATTCGCCCGACGCGCCTGCACATGAGAAACACGTTTCCCCCATCCTCGTCTGGGGAAGCGTGCTGCTGCTGGGCAGTTTGGCCGGATTTATGGGCATCGGTGGCGGGTTTTTAGTGGTGCCGGTGCTTGTCTGGTTGTTTCGTTTTCCCGTGGTGGAGGCGATAGCGACGTCGCTGATGGTGGTATTCGCCATGGGGATCTCAACCAGTGCAAGCTATGCCCTGGCCGGAAAAGTGTCGCTGGTCATGACCGCTTATCTGATTGCGGGCGGCCTGCTGGGCGGCTTACTGGGTGTGGCGGTGGCCAACCGTCTGAAGAAGAATGAGCGCGCGATTAACGCGGTCTTTTCGACCATGCTCATGGTGATGGCCAGTTACATGTTGCTTAAAAATCTCTGAAAAAACGGGAAAACCTGATGAATATTCGCCATTTTAATGCGCAAATCGCCTTTGCCGATGCCCCGCTTGCAGAGGATTTCCGGCAGTTGCATCAGTTGGGCTATCAGATCGTGGTGAATAATCGTCCTGATGAGGAAGACGGCCCCTTTCTTCACCATCAACAGGAGAAAGCGCTGGCTGAGCAACTGGGCATGGACTATGTCTATATGCCGTTCACGTTTGACACGCTGAGCTGGGAATATGTGGATGCTTTTCATCGCCGGGTGGAACGCGGTGGGAAAATCCTTGCCCACTGTCGAAGCGGCGCGCGCTCCGTAAGCCTGTTTTTGCTGCACGATTTACGCGAAGGGCTGATTGATGAGGCCGAATTCCGCGCTCAATGCCAGCAGTTCGGTGCCGACGCCGACAAAGCCCTGACCTGGTATGCCAACAGAGTACGCAAACCGCCGCAGGCAGAAGTCCATCATTTTTATGAACCCGAGAGCGGAAGCCTGCAATATGTCATCGCTGACGGGCAGGCCAAACGCTGTGCCATTATCGATCCGGTGCTGGACTTTGATCGCCGCTCAGGCGCGGTATCCACCCAGCAGGCTCAACGCCTACTCGATTTCATTCAGCAAAAAAACTGGCAGGTTGCGTGGATTCTGGATACCCATCCTCATGCCGATCACTTCTCTGCCGCAGCCTGGCTGGCTGAGCAAACCGCTGCGCCCACGGGCATTGGCGAAAAGGTCGCCGAGGTACAACGGCTGTGGCAAAAACTCTATCACCTGCCCGACCTTAATCCAGCGCATAAAATCTGGGACACCTTGTTCAAGGACGGCGATGTGTTTTATGTGGGTAACCTGCGTGGCGAGGTCATCTTGTCTCCCGGTCATACGCTGGCGTCGGTAACCTACCACATCGCTGACTGTGCCTTTATTCATGACACGTTCTTTATGCCCGACAGCGGCACGGCACGGGCTGATTTCCCCGGCGGCAGCGCTGCCGTATTATGGGACAGCCTGCAGCGCATCCTGCAGTTACCTGACGACACCCGTTTATTTACCGGGCATGATTATCGTCCTGACGGGCGCGACGTGCAGTTTGAAAGCACGGTACGCCAGCAGCGGGAAAACAATCCCTGGGTTGTGAATCAGCATCAACACACGTTTATTGCCCGGCGACAGCAGCGTGATGCCACGCTCCCGCTTCCTGAACTGATGCTGATGGCGCTGCAGGTCAATATCAACGGCGGACGGTTACCTGAACCGGAGAGCGACGGCGAGCGCTATCTGAAAATCCCGTTAAACCGCTTTTCACTTAAGACGTAAGAAGGGCATAAGGAGTCGAGCGTCATGCATATTGACCTGATCCATTTTACTCCGTGGCAAAGCCTGGCGGGCGGGCTGCTGATTGGCGCGGCGGCGGGCATGTTAGTGCTATGTTGTGGCCGCATAGCCGGTATCAGCGGCATTCTGGGCGGTCTGCTTAAACGCCGGTCATCCGATAAATCCTGGCGGCTGGCCTTCATCGCGGGGCTGGTCCTGTCGCCGCTGGTGTATCAACGGTTCAGCGCCCTGCCGTCAATCGAGATTGACGCCTCGTGGGGGCGGCTGGTGCTTGCTGGCTTACTGGTAGGGCTGGGAACGCGTCTGGGTTCAGGCTGCACCAGTGGTCACGGCGTGTGTGGATTATCCCGGCTGTCGCCGCGCTCACTGGTTGCGACACTGGTCTTTATGTTAACCGCCATGCTGACCGTTGGCGTGATGGGTCACGGGTGAAGCCCAGGAGGCACGATGGCCGTTTTATTTTCTCTGCTGAGTGGACTGTTATTTGGCACGGGCTTACTCGTCAGCGGCATGGCGAATCCGGCTAAGGTTCTGGCTTTTCTGGACATTTCCCGCACCTGGGACCCGTCGCTGGCCCTGGTGATGTGCGGCGCGATTATCGTCGGGCGAGTGACGTTCTGGCTGGCTTCCCGCCGGAAGCGCCCGATATGGGGCGAAACCTTCCATCTTCCCGCCAACAGGGCACTGGATAAAAGGCTTATCATCGGCGCTATCCTGTTCGGGATCGGCTGGGGACTGGCCGGCATCTGCCCCGGCCCGGCGCTGGTACTGATCGGCGGCGGTGTACTTAAAGGCGCAGTCTTCATGATGGCTATGCTGGCAGGTATGCTGTTTTTTGCGTGGTTCGACCACCGCTCATCCACCAACATAACGTGAATTCACACAAAACAGGGATTAATGAAAACCTTCAGGATAGCGATCTCCGCCGTGCTGTTTAGCAGCACGACCCAGGCGGCTACGCTGCCAGCGCCCGTCCAGCAAATTGAAAAACAGGGCGTGGAAATAATCAAACCTTTTACGGCCCCCGGCGGGGTTCAGGGCTGGTTAGGTAAATATCAAGGCACCGGCGTCACCGTTTACCTGACGCCAGACGGTCAGCATGCGATTTCGGGCTATATGTACGATGCTCAGGGCAATAACCTCAGCGAAAAAATCATCAACGATGAAATTTACCTGCCCGCCGGGCGTGCAATGTGGAAGCGGCTTCAGGCCATGCCGGGCATCAATGAAGGCAGCACCACAGCCCGCTGTCAGGTGGTGGTGTTTGCCGATCCGTTTTGCCCTTACTGCCAAACGTTCTGGCAGCAGGCGCAGCCGTGGGTGCAGAACAACACGCTCAGCATCAAAACGCAGCTCGTCGGTATTCTTAAACCTGAAAGTGGGCGCTATGCTTCTGCCATTCTGGCGGCAGCCGATCCCGCCAAAGCCTGGCAGGATTTTGAACGCTCGCAGGGGCAAACCAAACCGGTCTTCCCGGACAGCACCCCACGGGCGCTGTTCGATCAGATTCAGCATAATCAGGCACTGATGCAGGAGCTGGGTGCCAACGGCACGCCCGCTATCTATTACCTGAATCATGACCAAAAACTCCAACAGATAGTTGGCCTGCCTGATAAGCAGCAGATGGCGGACCTGGCTGCCTGTCGCTAAGCGGCGTTAACGCGCCAGAGAGGACCGGTAACGCAGCCTGGCGGGCAAGATAATTTGCTTGTCCGCCGGTTCCTGCCCCTGAATCATCTGGGTAATGACGGAAAAACACTCCTGCGCCAGGCGAGGGACGTTCTGCTCCACGGTATCGATATGCAGTGACAGCGAATCATACAGGTAGTGATCGTCGAAACTGGCGATGTGAATATCACTCTCCAGCAGACGGTGCTGACTCATGTAGCGCAGTACCCCTTCCAACAGGCCACAGGCGGCGGTAAACAGCGCTTTGGGTGGTCTGCCAAGGCGGGCACACAGGGCAGCAAACATTTCATAGCCGCTGCTGGGATGATAGTTGCCCTGAATAATCCATTCCGGACGTGGACTCACACCGGCGCGCTCCAGCCCCTGCATAAAACCGGCCAGACGATCTTTGGTCGGCGAAAGTCGTGGCTGACCGCCCAGGAAATACACCTCATCGGGATGCGCACGCGCCAGGCGCTCTACCAGCTCGGCGGTCGGCGTAATGGAATCGGTGATCACCAGCGGCAAACTGCTGTTATTCACATGACGGTCAAACAGCACCACCGGCAGTTGTTCACTCAGCTTCAGGTAATCGCTGTCGCTTTGCTGACTTGACGCGACGATCAGGCCATCCACCTGACGTGAGACAAGGTTGTTCACCACCAACGTTTCCTGGCTGGCATTTTCATCGGTACAGGAGATCAGCAGTTGCAGCCCGGCCTCACGACAGAGGTTTTCCAGCGCGTGAGAAAAAACGGCGAAACCGTAGTTAGTGATTTCCGGTACCACCAGCCCTAACGTATGGCTGCGGTTTTCGCGCAGCAGTCGGGCGTGGATACTCGGCAAATAATGGTGCTGTTGTGCAAGGGACATGACGCGATCGCGCGTCTCTTCTGCCACGCGCAGCTCTTTACCGCGCCCGTTGAGCACCAGGCTGGCCGTGGCTTTTGACACCCCGGCCAGCGCAGCGATATCACTGATGGTAACGCGCTTTGTTTTTTTCACGTCGGTGCTTCGTTTAAGGAAACAAGGGTTTATTCTACCATGCAGGATCGTAACGACCAGTAGCAGGCAGTGACTTCTGCGCTGCCGCTCAGGTGTAAACGGGCAGGATGCTGCGGGAAGTAGCGGCTGCTCATCACACCTTCTCCGTCGTTGATAAAAATCTCTACGCTGGAGTGGTCGCACAGAATATGCAGTTTGCGTGCGCGGCCGCACCAGTGACGATAAAGCCATTCGCCGTTTTCCAGACTGCGGCGTGCCAGACAAAGCGCATCCTGATGCCAGCTCAGCCGCAGCGTATCGGCAAAGTCCAGCGTGATATCGCCGTCAGACGTCAGCACCAGCTCAAGACGCCGGGCCTCTATCTCGGGTGCCCAGTCCGCACTGCCGTGATAGCGCTGTTCGTCCAGCCGCAGCGCCTGCAGCTCCGCGACCGGCTGTTGGTACAGTCGGCCTTCCCGCTCCGTCAGCTCACGCAGGCAGGTCATCTGATGAATCCAGCCAAACGCCACGGTCGGCTGGCGCATCTCTTCGCCGTCTGGTACGCCCATCCACCCCACCAGCAGCCTGCGTCCGTCCTGGGTCAGCGTGGTCTGCGGGGCATAAAACTCAAAGCCGGCATCCAGTTCATTGAAGGCGCCGTGCTGGTAATGCGCCTGCTCATAGTCGAGCGTGCCGCTGAGCCATGCGCAGGGATGGGTGTTCAGATAGCGCTTCTCTTCCCGGGCAATGCCCTGCGGGCAGCAGATCAGAAACGTCGAGGCTCCCAGGGTAAACAGGTCGGGACATTCCCACATATAGCCTGCCGCGCCGAGTCCTCCCAGGCCGCTACCGGCAATTTCGCCCAGGTTATCCCAGTGGTGCAGGTCGCTGGAACGCAGCAGCAGGACTTTGCCCTGTAACTGCCTGTCCTGCGCGCCCAGCACCATGTACCAGTGCGCGCCATGCCGCCAGACTTTAGGATCGCGAACATGACCGGTGTAGCCTTCGGGCAGCGGAATGACCGGCCCCAGCTTGTCGAATCCGCCCTCGCTGTTCTGCACGGCCAGGCATTGCCAGGCGGTGCGCGAGCCGTCCTCGAATTTGACGTTACCGGTGTAACACAGGGTCAGCTCGCCGTTGTTGTCCACCGCGCTGCCGGAATAGCATCCACTGCGGTCATACTCTTCATCGGGCAACAGCGCGACCGGCTCGTGTTCCCAGTGCAGTAAGTCGGCTGAACGCCAGTGGCCCCAACATTTGTGCTTATGCTCGCAGCCCAGTGCATTCCACTGATAGAACAGATGATACTGTCCGTTGAAGTGGATAAATCCATTGGGATCGTTCAGCAGCCCCGTCACCGGTGCCAGGTGCCAGCCGGGATAATGGCTGTCCTCACGCGCGTTGGGCTGGCCTTTCATCACCGCCTTAAGCATGGCGGGCAGCAGGTTTTTCAGGGCCATTATTCAGAATCCGTTTTGTACTTCAGCAGGAAAGCGATCACAAAGGCGACACTAAAGGCGATAACCATACCAATAACGTAGTTCAGCAGCGAACTGGCCTGAACAATCGCCATACCGGGTAAGCCGGTCAGCCCGACCGCGGTCATATAGACCTTAACGGACACCACCCAGGCACCGCCGATGGCTCCCCCAATCAATCCGGCGATAAACGGCTTCATAAAGCGCAGGTTGATACCAAAGATGGCGGCTTCGGTGATCCCCAGTAAGGCCGAAAACGCCGAAGGTAAGGTAATGGCTTTGATTTTAGGATCGTTGGTTTTAAACCACACCGCCAGACACGCGCCACCCTGGGCAACGTTCGCCATTGCCCAAATGGGTAACAGAAAATTGACGCCGATAGCGGGATTACCGAGCAGTCCGGCTTCAATGGCATGGAAGCTGTGGTGCACGCCGGTAATCACAATCACCGAGTAAAGCCCCCCAAACAGTAATCCGGCCAGCCAGCCAGCATGGGCAATTAACGTGCTGAGTATGAAGGAGATGCCGTCACCCAGCGCGCGTCCCGCCGGACCGATAATCAGCAACGCCACAAAGCCAGAAATAATGACAGTCAGGAACGGGGTCAGAATCAGGTCGAGCGCGTCAGGGATAATGCGCCGCAGTTGTTTTTCCAGCAGGCTCATAAACCACACGGCCAGCAGCACCGGAAACACCGTGCCCTGGTAGCCGATCATCGCCACTTCAATCCCAAAGAAGTTCATGGTGTGGAAACCGGACGCCACGCCCCAGGCATTGGTTAAGGCCGGATGGGTCAGAATGCCGCCCAGCGTGGCCCCCAAAAATGGGTTACCGCCAAACTCACGCGCCGCCGTAAAGCCAATCAGAATCGGCAGAATAATAAACGCCGCCGAACTGCACATATCCAGCATGATATACAGGGCATTTTCCGGGTTAACCCAACCATAGGTTTTGACCATCCCCAGCAGGCCCATTAACAGGCCGGATGCGACAATCGCCGGAATAATTGGAACAAAAATATTCGACAGTAACCGGGCAATCCGCTGGAACGGGTTGAGTTTGCGGGCGGCAATGTCGGCCGCTTCAGATTTACTCGATTCACTGATACCGGCTTCCGCGACAAAGGCTGCGTAGACTTTGTTGACCACCCCGGTGCCAAAAATCACCTGTAGCTGTCCGGCATTACGGAAACAGCCTTTTACCCCGTCGATCTTACCAATTGCGCTGGTGTCCGCTTTGGCGTCATCGACCAGCACCAGCCGGAGCCGGGTCGCGCAGTGCGCCGCGCTGGCAATATTTTCTTTGCCACCCAGCAACGGCAGTAATGCACGGGAGATTTGTACAAAATCCATAAAAAACCTCTGTGTTATCGTGTGATGGTGTCAACCCGCCAGAAACGGCCCCGCAGGGCCGGATCGTCAGAACCAGGTTTCCATTTGTACGCCAAAGTTCCATTCACCGCCGGCTTCAAAACCGCTGCTGCCAAAGGCATCGCCGCGCGCATAGTTATCCAGTCGGTGGTCCCAGTCCATCCAGGTGGCAAAGAGGCGAATTTCCGGTCGCTTAAGGAATTCCCCTACGTTGCTGGCTTTCAGCGTAGGCGCGACGGTCAGTTTGTAGAAGTTACCACTGACCGCACTGCGCTGGTTGAAGCCCTCTGGACGTAAATCCATATACTGATAGGTGGCTTCATACTGCATTTCAAAGTTCTCCGTTATCCCCTGAATCAGACGCATATTGGCGGTGGCCCACTGATAACTGTCGCCCTTGACGTAACGATCCTTGCTGCTTTGTGCCAGCACCGCTGGCGCGATATGCCAGTCACCGCCCAGTGGCGTTATGCCGTAGCTGGCCAGTCGCCAGGTATCGGCATCCGGTAACAGCGCCCCGTCTGACCCAATGGCTTTCACCTCTGCGCCTAAACCGTGACCGTAGAGCAGCGCGGTTTTCGCAGACCCTTCACGCAGGCCATAGAAGCTGTCGTTATGCAGCCCCAGCAGCGCATGGACACCGCTATTTGCGGCGTCGCCTTTGACTTTAAGGCCGTTCACATCCAGTCGGTCATCGTTGTCTTTCGCACGCATGCCGCTCAGCATCAGCTGGAACGGGCCGTAAAAGTTGTTGGTCGTCAGGATGTAGTTCTGCGCGGTGTTATCGTTATTCTCAATATCACCGAACGTACGTCCATACAGCGACAGGTTACTGTGAGCCTGATCGCTCCACTTCATGTCGTAAATACCCGCCCCGGTACCGGCGAGAAACACCACATCGGAGTCGATCCAGTGGATATCGAAATTATCCCGGTCAAAGCGTTTACCTGCCCAGACAGTTGTGTCTTTGAACGCCCCCGTGAAGGTCGGGAGCTGGCCCAGTTCGACAAACGCCTGACGCAGATTGAGGTCGCTGCTGGAAGCCGTCCAGTCGTTATAGGTACGCTGACCGTCGGCCAGCATCGCCTTGAAGCGGGTGGTCGCGCCGTTTTCCAGCGTTTGTTTATGTTCCAGATTCAGCTCTACGTAAGTATCAGGTTCGTTACCCAGACGTCCCACGTGCCCGCCGGTTTCCCCCGCAGGCGTCACGGTGGGGCCACCCTGGGTTTTCGTCGCCGAACTGTTCATCAGCAACCCAGAGCGGGCATAGCCGTGAAATTCAAAACCCTCTTCACTACTCGCTTTCTGTTCAAGCTTCGCCGTACGCTGTTCAACCTGTGTCGCGGTGGCCTGGCTCTTTTGCTGCGCGCTGGAAAGCTGCTGAGCCTGTTTTTCTGCCGCTTCCGCGCGATTTTCTGCCGCATTCGCCCGCTGTTCTGCCGCCTGTAACCGCTGCTCCAGTGCTGCCAGCCGTGCTTCAATACTGCTCATGCTTGGTTCTGCTGCCAGAACCGGCCCCGAACTCAATAGCAGACCAACGGTGACGGCAAGTGCCTTTTTTCTCATCGTTTTACATCCCAGAAAAGGTAACGGTAATGATGTCGTTTTTTTGCTAAACCGGTTTAGTTTGCGGATGATATTCATCGATGTATTTTCAGGCAAAGTAATTTGCTAAACCGATTTTATGAATGTGAGACAGTTCGCAAAATGAAGCGATGCGGCAGAAAAAGAAGGCGGGAAAGCGGTGAGAAAGCAGACAACCGGATGCGCCATCGAGCCCATCCGGTCAGGTTATGACAGTGAGGTCAGGCAGCCTGACGGCGTAAAAGCGTCAAGGGCCCCGGCCCACTGAGGGTGAAAACCGAGATCAACGTAAAGGCCATCGCAATACAGCCCAGCACCAGATAGGCACCGTGGAAGCCAATACTTTCGTACATGTTACCTGCCAGAACCGACATGAAAATCATGGCTAACTGCTTGAAGAAACAGAAGCACACCAGATAAATCGTGGCAGAGAAGCGCACCTCAAACTGACTGGTGATGTACTTAAAGCAGCCAACAATCAGGAAGGGAATCTCAAACATATGCAACGTTTTGAGGATCACCACTTCCACGGCGCTAGTGGCAAAGGAGGAACCAATAATGCGCACTGACATAATGGTTCCGGCCAGTAACAGGGCGTTCTTGCCGCCGATACGGTTGACGATCAACGGGGCAAAAAACATGATCGAGGCATTCAGCAATTCGCCCAAGGTGGTCACATAGCCAAATACTCGCGTGCCCTGCTCGCCGGAGGCAAAGAAAGAGGTGAAGAAGTTAGCAAACTGTTGGTCAAACACATCATATGTACAGGACACGCCCACCACATACAGCGACAAAAACCACAGCTTTGGCTGCTTAAACAGCTCCAGAGCCAGCTTCAGACTGAAGCCTGACTGATTCGCGCCTACCGCCTGGGCGACCGTGGCTGACGACGAGGTGTTGGTACGGGAGAAGAACAGCAGCAGCGCCAGAATCACGGCACAGCCTGAGCCCAACCAGAACACGAACTGGTTGTTGATGGTGAACATGATACCGACGATGGAGGCGCACAAGGCCCAACCTACGCAGCCAAACATACGTGCCCGACCAAATTCAAAGTTGCTGCGGCGACTGACTTTCTCAATATAGGCTTCAATTGCCGGTGCCCCGGCGTTGTAGATAAAGCCCAGGTAAATACCGCCAACAATCGAACCTGCCAGAATATTCACCTGCAACAGCGGGCCAAAAACGTAAATAAAGAAAGGGGCGAACATCACCAGCATGCCGGTGATCACCCACAGCAGGTGTTTGCGCAGGCCAAGCTTATCGGACAACAGGCCAAACAGCGGCTGAAACAGCAGAGAAAACAGCGAAATACTGGCAAAAATAATGCCGGTATCCCCTTTGCTGATGTGGTTGATATCATGCAACCAGATAGGGAAGAACGGGAAATAGGCACCCATGATGAAAAAGTAAAAGAAGAAGAAAAAACCAAACAGCCAAAAATTCGAATTTTTTAAATAGTACATAACGGACGTCCTCAAGCAAGCATCAGGCAGGCGAGAGCCTGCCCGCGCATTATTTTTGCTGCCCCCAGATAAACTGGTAGCTATAACGTCCTGCGCTGAGCAGGAATTCTGGTGATACCGACGGGCTCCAGGAATCATCTCCGCCGACGCCCATATGGAAGCCATCCAGGTTGAGCCACGTGCCCGCTTCAGGCTGTAACAGGTGGCGATGGCTGGTTTCCATCAGCTGTTTCTGACTGTAGCGACTGATGTTGAACTGGAAGTTGCCGCGCCACTGATGCGCGCCATAGCTGAGTTCTCGCGTACCACAGCGCAGCCCGTTCTCGGTGGGGAAGACATACGGGGTGTACATCTCACTCAGCGGTAAATCCCAGCGATCAAAGCAGGCCGAGGTCAGGCGATCCGGGTAGTTTTCATGCGGTCCCAGGCCTAACCAGTTCACCCGGTCGGCAATCTCGGTCAGCTGACAACTCATACCGATGCGGGCCGGATAAGGCGTGCCGCTTGCCACCTCCACATTGACCGTTACCGCCATCTCGCCAAATCCATCAATGCGGTAGGTTTTACGGCTGATAAACAGGGTTTTGCCCTGGAACTGCCAGGCATGGGCGGTGGTGATCACGACCGCACTGGAGAGCGTTTCAGCACTGCACTGCAGGTTCATCACCTCTGCCTGATAGTGGCCCGCCGCTTTCCAGCGCTCTACCCAGGCATTGGGATCGATGCGGGTGACTTCGCTGACACCGATATCATTATCCAGCGGCGCGCGGGTGAACTGGTCGAGCAGCGGTGCCAGTAACTGCGGCTTATCGTCAATCCAGTACTGCATAAGTGCGCCCTGATGACGGCAAAATTCCCAGCGCTGGTTGTTGAGCGCAATGCTGTAGCTGGCTTCGCTGCTGCTGAGTTGAGGCGCGTTCGCCGCCGGAGAGGGTACGGCGATGCTCAGAATTTCGTCCAGCGGCCACTGTTGCCAGGCGCTGATATGACCGGCTTCTGACCAGGCGGTCGGCTGAGGCTGCGCCACCCGCACCGTCAGCCAGAGCTGGCCTGCGGATGCAGGCAGCGGCACGTCAGGTAGCCTGATCTGCTGGCTGCCCTGCGGGGCGATATCCAGCGTGATGTCACCGGAGGCCAGCAGATTGCCGTCCTGGGCAACCGACCAGTGCAGGATTTCATTATCGCTGTGACGGAACAGGTATTCACTGGTCACTTCCAGCGTGCGTTCGCTGCCCGGTAGCAGTCTGAACTGGAAAAACTGCTGTGCGTGACGGGCTTCATAAAGCGAAGGATGGGGCGTACGATCGGCAAAAACCAGTCCGTTCATACAGAACTGACGATCGTTGGGCGTATCGCCAAAATCGCCACCGTAAGCGGACCAGGGTTCGCCGTTATCGTCATGTTTAATCAATGACTGATCGACCCAGTCCCAGACAAAACCGCCCTGCAGACGCGGATACTGACGAAATGCCTGCCAGTATTTTGCATAGCCGCCAAGGCTGTTCCCCATAGCATGGGCGTATTCACAGAGAATAAGCGGACGCTGTTCGCCCGGCATAGACAGCCATTTTTTAATGGACCATTTCGGCACGGCCGGGAAAGGTTGATCCTGATCGACCCGTGCATACATCGGGCAGATAATATCGGTGGCTGCCGTATTCGCGCCGCCGCCTTCGTACTGTACCGGACGGGACGGATCTTCGCTTTTCAGCCAGCGGTACAGGGCATCGTGGTTCGCGCCGTGGCCCGATTCGTTGCCCAGTGACCAGATAATAATGCAGGGATGATTACGATCGCGCTGCACCATACGCGTGACGCGCTGGCTCATCGCAGGCAGCCAGGTGGGATCGTCGCTCAGGCGATTCATCGGCACCATGCCGTGGGTTTCGATGTTGGCTTCATCGACTACGTACAAGCCATAATAGTCACACAGGCGATACCACAAGGGATCGTTAGGATAATGGGAGCAACGCACCGCGTTGAAGTTGTTTTGCTTCATCAGCAAAATGTCCTGCACCATGGTGTCGCGATCCATCACCTGACCGCGTTCAGGATGGTGTTCATGCCGGTTGGTGCCGCGGATTAACAATGGCTGACCGTTCAGCAACAGCAGGCCGTTTTCAATGCTGACGTGACGGAATCCTACATCGCAGGCTTCCGCCTCAATCAACGTGCCGTCTGCCCGATGTAACTGCACAACAGCCCGATAGAGATGCGGGGTTTCGGCGCTCCACAGCGCGGGGTTATCGACCTTGATACACAGCGTGGCCCGGTCGTTCCACGCGCCGCGTTCGTCAATAATTGCACTGCCCAGTGGCGAGGTCGCTTCGCCGGTCAGTTGGTCAGCCGCGAAGAGCTGCACGCTAACCCGTAAGTCGTCATCCAGCGCCCCGGCTACGCGCACCTCGGCTTCCAGCCGGGCACGACTGAAATCGTCGTTAAAGTGGGTACGAATGCGCAGGTCGCGGATATGGCTGGCGGGCTTATGCAGCAGGGAGACATCGCGAAAAATGCCACTCATGCGCCACATATCCTGATCTTCCAGGTAGCTGCCATCGCTCCAGCGCAACACCATAACGGCCAGTCGGTTTTCACCGCCGATCAGAAACTCGCTCAGATCGAACTCAGATGGCAAGCGGCTGTCCTGGCCGTATCCCACCCAGCGCCCGTTGCACCAGAGATAGAAGGCGGAATTCACGCCGTCAAACACGATTCGGGTTTGCCCGCTTTGCAGCCAGTCAGCATCGACATTAAATGTGAGCGAATAACATCCTGTGGGATTTTCAGCCGGAACGCGCGGCGGATCAACCGGAATGGGATAGGTCACATTGGTATAAACCGGCACATCGTAGCCCTGCATCTGCCAGACTGACGGCACGGCGAGAGTGACCGCATCGCTCAGGTCGTGGGTGCGCCAGCTGTCGGGCACCGCCTCGGGCGCAGGAAAAAAGGCAAATTTCCATTCGCCGCTCAGGCTTTTTCGCTGCGCGGATTGTGCATTCTCGTGCGCCGCTTCCGCGCTGCGCCAGCTGTAAAATGGGGGATGGGCGTCCAGTCGGTTCAGTTCGGTGACGCCGGGGTTTTCCCAGTCGCGCCGGGCCAGTACGGCCGCTAGTGAATGTGTATCCAGGGTCATGGCAGTCTCCTGCGTAAAATTGTTATCCGCTCACATTAAACTGACATTACGAGGCCGGGATGGGGATGTAAAGCAAGGAAGGGCGAATGAGTGAACTGCCTCACAGCAAAGCGTGACTGGCGATAAAGTTTATGATCCGCGTCGCTGTCCTTGCGGAACCGGACAGCACGGGCCGTCCACCAACGGGGGCGGCCAAAAATGGGCGGGGAAACAGACTGACAGCGGTTAAAACCGGTCGCGCTGCGCCGTTGGCGCCTGGCGACCTGCAACAGGCAAAGGGGCGAACCCTGGCGCTGGCAATCCCGGCCTTAACGCTGCTCATCGCCAGCGGCCGGTGATTCAGCACAGCCAGGGGCCGCTTGGTTAACCGTAGCCTGACGCGACAGGCTGCATAGCCACCTGGAATGGTTGGCCCGTTGATGTTTTAGTCACGCGACCGGTTGACGCTGACCGGGACACCGCCCGCAGGCTGACCTGATGCGGGCGATGGCGGTTCGTCCATGAATCGCGGTGTTATCGACTAATTATCCTTCAATTTGATGACGATAAGGCAGCGCAGTCATGGCCCCTTTCGCCGTGGTCGCCAGCGCGCCGCACTGCTGGGCGCTGCTGAGCCGTGCCGCCAGCTCAGCTTCATTGGCCGGCATCCCTTTTTCCGCCAGGCCCCACAGCAGCCCGGCGACAAACGCATCCCCTGCGCCGGTGGTATCTACGCTGACTACAGGCAGCGTGGGATAGTGATAATGCTGCCCTTGATGCCAGACTTTTACCCCGGCTTTGCCCTGGGTAACCATCAGCAGCGGAATCGCAAAGCGTTCAGCCAGCGCCTGCATACTGTCATCGCCTTGCGCATCCTGGGTCAGAAACACCAGCTCTTCCTCAGACAGCTTGACCACATCAGCCAGCTGCAACGCCCGGTTCACACAGTCCCGTAACTGGACGTCGTCACGCCACAGATCGTGACGAATATTGGGATCAAAGCTGACAAAACCGCCGGCATCACTTATCTGCTGCATGGCAGAAAAAGTGGTGGAACGCGAGGGTTCCGCCGCCAGGGCAATCGAGCAGCAGTGAAGCCATTCACCCGGCTGAAAGGTGGGGAGATCGCCGTCTTCCAGAAACAGATCTGCGCTGGGCCGTACCATAAAGGTAAAAGTCCGCTCACCTTCATGATCCAGCGCCACCACCACCGTTGAGGTACGCTGGGCGCTGTCGAGCGTCATATAGCGGGTATCAACCTGCTCAGTCGCCAGCGTATGTTGCATAAAGTGACCAAAAGGATCGTCCCCGACCCGGCCAATAAAGCCGCTGCTGCCCTGCAAACGGGCAATCCCGACCGCCACATTCGCCGGCGCCCCACCGGCACACTGTATTAAATGCCCCGGCCCGTCCGGAAGCAGATCCACCACGGCGTCACCCAGACACCAGACTCGCGCTGACATATTATTCTCCCTACTCAGATGCAGCTAAAAGTTTACTAAACCGTTTTAGCATAGCAACGCTCGGGCGTAATGAATGTGATTTGCGCCAGCAAAATGCACGCCAAAACGCGGTAAAGCTGTCTGTAGCACGGTAGTAAAGCGATACAAAGTCACCGCCATCAGGGTTAAACCGGCGCGCTGGCAACTGCTACACTCGTGAAAACTCCAAACACAAAAAGGCGAACCTCATCATGTCTGAACAACACTATCAGCCCGCTAAAGTCTGGAAGTGGGACCCGGAAGCGAAAGGTAATGGTGCCAGCACAAACCGTCCTACCGCGGGCCCTACCCATGAAAAAGCCCTGCCAGTGGGTAAGCATCCGTTGCAGCTCTACTCTCTTGGCACACCTAACGGCCAGAAAGTGACGATTCTGCTGGAAGAGTTGCTGGCGCTGAACGTGAACGATGCAGAGTACGATGCCTGGTTAATTAATATTGGTGAAGGTGACCAGTTCACCAGCGGTTTTGTTGAGATCAACCCCAACTCCAAAATCCCGGCACTGTGCGATCATTCCGCTACCCCGCCCATTCGCGTATTTGAATCCGGCAACATCCTGCTCTATCTGGCGGAAAAATATGGTTATTTCCTGCCGCGAGATCCGGCTCAACGTACCGAAACGCTGAACTGGCTGTTCTGGCTGCAAGGCTCTGCCCCTTACCTTGGCGGCGGCTTTGGCCACTTCTATCACTACGCACCGGAAAAGATTGAATACGCGATCAACCGCTTCTCGCTGGAAGCGAAGCGTCAGTTTGACGTGCTGGATCGTCAGCTCGCTGACAACCGTTATCTGGCAGGTGATGATTACACTATCGCGGATATCGCGACCTGGCCGTGGTACGGCAGCATGGTGCTCTACAACCAGTACAATGCGGCAGAGTTCCTTGACCTGCAGTCCTACAAAAATGTGGTGCGCTGGGCCAAAGAGATCGCCCAGCGTCCGGCCGTTGTACGCGGCCGCAAAGTAAACCGTGTGATGGGCGAGCCAGCCGATCAGCTGCGCGAGCGTCATGACGCATCGGACTTTGATACACAAACCCAAGATAAAAAAGCCTGAGGAGAAACACGTTGAGCGCTTACGTTGTATTTATTCGTGACAATACCCTGAATCAGGATGAAATGGCCATCTACGCTGAGAAAGCGGGTAAGGCCCATGGCAACCATCCCATCAAGCCTTTAGCCTTTTATGGCGAGCTGGAAACCCTGGAAGGGCCTGAAGCGGAAGGTGTGGTGATTATTGAATTCCCAAGCACCGACGCCGCCCACGCCTGGTATGACAGTCCAGAATATCAGGAGGCGAAACAGCACCGCCTGAAAGGCGCTAATTACCGTGTTCTGCTGGTGAAAGGCGTCGAATAACCGTTTGCCCTGAAAACAGCCGTCGTCCAGCAGGCCAGCCCGTGAAGCTGGCTGGCCTGCTGATTTACGGCGGCTCAATACGACGTCAGTGACGCGCCCGCGCCACTCTGCGCGGCAATGGCCGGGTTTGCACCTGTGCCCTCAGCCGCGCGCTCCCACGACCGCGTTTCTGCCTGCCCCGCTTAACTAAAACGGAACAGTGAGATAGCCTGCTGTAATGCACTGGCCTGCTGACGCTGTTGCTGCGCCACCTGAAGCGTTTCCGTCACGTGTTTAACGTTGTGATGCACGCTGTCGTCAATGCTGTTAATGCTGTGCTGAATCTGTTCGATACTCTGATTCTGCTGCACGCTCATCTCCGACAGCTCGTTCACAAGCCGGGAAAGGCTGTCGATACTGACGAGAATGGCCTGCATGGTCTGGGCGGCCTGATCAACCTGTACGGTGCCCTGCTCGGCACTGGAACTGGACATATCCATGAGCTGGCGAATATCACGGGCGGCATTTTCACACCGTTGCGCCAGGGTGCGTACTTCGTTGGCGACCACGGCAAAGCCACGGCCTTCCTGCCCGGCGCGGGCGGCTTCCACCGAGGCATTCAGGGACAGGATATTGGTCTGGAACGCGATGCCGTCGATCAGCTCAAGGATGGTTTTGACCCGCCCCGACTCCACGTTAATTTGCGCCATGGAGGCCATTGCCTGCTGAATATTGTGTTGTCCCTGGCGGGTAACCTGACAGGTTTCACGGGCCAGGTCGCAGGCCGTTTGCGCTTTATCCCGCGTATGACTGGCGGCGACGCTGATTTGCGACATTGCTGCAGTGGCAACGCCCAGCGCCTGCGCCTGCTCGTCGGTGCGCTGCGACAGGGCGGCGTTGCGCGACAGCATGCTGTCGGATTCCTGCAGCAGTGCGGAGACGCCGTGGCTGACCTGATTTAGCGTACCGCGCATGGTGCCCAGCGTCTGGCTGAAGGTTTTGGCGAACGGCGTTTGACTCTGTTGCGTATCCGCCGACAGCGTCAGGCAACCCGGTTCACGGTTGATCCAGGCGGCCAGTTGGGCGACCTCGCTCGCCGAACGCATGTCTGCCGCCATCTGACGCGCAATCACCACCAGCATCGCGGTTTGTACCACCACGAACAACCCGTGAAATAACACCATATTCAGGCCGGGATGATGAAAGACCACGATGCCAAATAGATCGTTTTCCTGCAGATAGTTGAACAGCAGATGATGCACTGCACCTGTCGCGGCGGCCATCAGTAGCGGTCTGCTGTCGCGATAAACCAGCAGCACTGACAACAAGACAAACACCGAGAAGTGAAATTCAGTTTCCCCCTGGCCCAGCTGAATCAGTAAGCCCGCGAAACCGATGAGCGTGAAGGCCAGCCATAATCGTGAAAACAGCGTGCCATTTGCCAGCCATCCCACCAGCGTGGCGACCAGGGCCAGGCCAGCCCCCACGATGACCGCCAGCAGAGTTGCCTGATAAAGGCTGCCCACAATGACTGAAATCACCAACAATATCCAACACAGCACCACCATCAGCCGATCGGCCTGCTGTGCAATACGCTGGAGCGAAACGCCCTCCCCCGCGCGTGATCGGTTTTTATCCATGCTACGCTTCCACCAGAGGTTAAACCGCGCCTCCGGACGGAAACGCGGGCAATTATGATCGGCGCAACGGGCGCAGACACCTCAGATTGCTATCGACAAAGCGTCAAAATACTTTACTAATGGTGATGTTTTAGGTGGAGGATTTGTGCGAACCATCACAGTTTGGTTGATGCGGTATCAAGCTGCAGGTTTTCCTGCAGAAAGGTGACAAACGCCATCATGCGGGCCGGTTGCTGACGCTGCGCCTGCCAGACCGCATAAATATCGCCGTCCGGCGAGCGCCATTCCGGCAGCACGTGCAGTAACGCCCCTGCGCCGATGCTGTGTTTCGCATCCCACCACGAGCGCAGCAAAATGCCATGGCCATCCAGCGCCATGCGCATCGCCACTTCGCCATCGTTCGTCACCAGGTTTCCGCGCACTTTCTGGCTCAGGCTCTCTGCATTGCTGACAAAGCGCCACAGCGCGAAGTCGCTGTCATGCTGTCTCAGCAAAATGCAGTTATGCTGCGCCAGCGCCCGGATACTGTCCGGCAGCCCATGTTTTGCTGCGTAAGCCGGCGAGCAGCAAAGTACACGTGGGTTCTGCACCAGCTTGCGCGCGACCAGCCGCGAATCCGGCGGTTCGCCGACGCGAATGTCGATATCCACATGGGCATCAAGAAAATTCAGCGGCTGACTGCTCAGCTGCAGGGAAAGCGCCAGATGAGGATGCAGGGCAGCAAAGGCGGAAACGCAGGGCGCGATATGACGGCGACCAAAGCCGAAAGAGGCATTGATATTCAGCGTGCCGCGTAGCTGGGCCGTTTCACCACTGACCGCGTCTTCCAGCGCCACCAGTTGCTCCAGCAGCGGACGGGCGCCTTCCAGGTAACGGCGGCCTTCCGGCGTCAGTTCCAGCTTGCGCGTGGTGCGGCGCAGCAACTGGACACCGAGCCGCTGTTCCAGCAGGCTCAGGCGTTTGCTGACGGCCGCCAGAGAAAGCCCCAGCTCCCGCGCTGCCGCCGTTAAACTGTCCAAAGATGCCACGCGCAGAAAAAACGCTAAATCGTCGCTTGAGGTTCGTGATTCTCTACTTTGATTTAACATGGGATTAACTTTCAGGCCAATTGTTTACCTCAGGTGGAGAGTTATACTGCGCTAACGCCCGGCTATAAATCAAGCTGCATAAAGACAGCATACTGAAATCCGGCGGGCTAACCCTACCAACTTCAGAGGTGCCCTGTGACAGAGAAGATCCATCGTATTGCCGTGATCCCCGGTGACGGTATTGGCAAAGAAGTGATGCCAGAAGGCGTGCGCGTGATGAACGCGGCGGCAGAAAAATTCAACATTCCGCTGCGCTGGGAGTGGTTCGATTATGCCAGCGCCGATTACTGGCAACAGCATGGCAAAATGTTGCCGGATGACTGGTTTGCTGAGCTGAAAACGTTCGATGCGATCTATTTTGGCGCGGTAGGCTGGCCTGATGTGGTGCCGGATCATGTTTCGCTGTGGGGATCGCTATTGCAGTTTCGTCGTGAGTTTGATCAGTACGTTAACCTGCGTCCGGTGCGCCTGATGCCCGGCGTTAAAGCGCCGTTAGCTAACCGTAAACCGGGCGATATCGACTTCTATGTGGTGCGCGAAAACACCGAAGGCGAGTACTCCAGCGTCGGCGGCACCATGTTCCCTGGCACAGAGCGGGAAGTGGTCATTCAGGAAACCGTCATGACCCGCGTGGGCGTCGATCGTATTTTGAAGTTTGCCTTCGAGCTTGCCCAGCGTCGGCCCAAAAAACACCTGACGTCTGCCACCAAGTCGAACGGTATCGCGATTACCATGCCGTACTGGGACAACCGCGTTCAGGCGATGGGTGAGCACTATCCCGATATCCGGGTCGATAAGTATCATATTGATATTCTTACCGCCAATTTTGTCCTGCATCCCGACTGGTTTGATGTGGTGGTCGCCAGCAATTTGTTCGGCGATATCTTGTCGGATTTAGGCCCGGCCTGTACCGGCACCATCGGCATCGCCCCTTCCGCCAATATCAATCCGGAAGGCAAATTCCCGAGCCTGTTTGAACCCGTACACGGCTCCGCGCCCGATATCGCCGGTAAAAATATCGCCAACCCAATTGGACAGATTTGGTGTGGTGCCATGATGCTGGAGCATCTCGGCTACAAAGAGGCCGGTGATGCTGTGCTGAATGCCATTGAGCGTACCCTGGCCGCCGGTGAGCATTTAACCCGCGACCTCGGTGGCAGCGCCGACACGCAGCAGTTGGGTGCCGCGATCGCGGCGGCGCTGTAACTTATTCTGCCAGCAGCACGACGCTGTCCGGATGCCAGCCTGACGGCAGCGGCTCAGGCCGCTGAATCGTCAGGTTGTTCAGTTGCAGGTTCTCTACGCCTCGTGCAAACAGTCCCGGCAGGCCGCCGGGATAGCGCTCAACACCGTAAGCGTCGCCGGTGGTTTTATCCAGCCGGTAAGCGTTATCCAGCCCCATCCCCGTCGGGGAATCCGGGTTACAGGGTGGACGCACATCGTACTGTCCCTGCACACCCTGCGCGACACCTTGTCGCAGCTGTAAATGGTTGATAGTGATATCACGTATCCAGCCGGGCTGCGCCGCATGCAGGTTGATCGCGCCCTCTGCCACACCGCTGAGATGAGTAAACTGGATCTGTTCAACGATCCCAGGCGGCACCAGCGGATCGCGGGTGCGCACCGAGATAAACAGCGGATCGGCTTTGCCCCAGTGGCAGGCGGCAACATGGTGACAGTTAAAGGTGATAGCGCTGAACAGCACGCGCCGAATCGCCCCACCATCGCGTGACACAATGCCGATACCGCGGTTGGAATCAAACAGGGTACAGCCTGAAACGGTAATATCTTCAATATCGTCCCAGGTTTCCGTACCAATCTTAAAGGCACAACTGTCGCTGCGTAGCAGGCAGTTGCTGACCGCTATCCGTCGGGCCGGTCGGCGCAGGCCTGCAGGCTTAAAGGTGGTTTTGATGCAAATCGCGTCATCGGCGGCACTGAAGTAGCTGTTGCTGATAAAAACCGCCTCGCAGCTGTCGATATCCAGTGCATCGGTGTTGGGCAGCGTCATGGCGTTATCGATGGTCAAATGGTCAATGTGCACATGGCGGCAACTGACAAGATGCACCGTCCACATCGGCGCATGGATAACGCTGATGTCCTTCAGCGTGACCTGCTCGCAATCTTCAAACACAATCATGCGCGGCCTGTCGGGTTTTGGCACCCGGTAGCCCTGTTCGTCAGGGTCCACCGCAAACCACGCTTCGGCGTCCCCTTCAATACGGCCTTTACCACTCACCGTCAGGTTACGCTGCCCCAGGGCATACAGCAGGACATTGTGGGATTTTTCTGCACAGCTGAGCGTTTTGCACTGTTGATAGTCAGCCAGATGACGGCTGGCAATCAGGACCGCACCGGCTTCAAGGTGCAGGTCGAAATCAGAAGGAAGGTGCAGACTGCCGCTGCGATAACGGCCAGGCGGCAGCGTAAGTCGCCCACCGCCAGCCGCAGCAATCTGATCAATCGCCCGTTGCAGAACACGCGTATCCGGGGTTTCACCGTCCGCTACGGGGTGAAAGTCGGCAAGGGAAAGATGCATCATCCAGCCTTAGTTAAAGAGGAATTACCGGGTGGGTTTACTTCACCGCACCTTCCGTTACGCCGCTGATAAACTTACGCTGGAAAAACAGGAAGACCACGATAAGCGGCATAATGACGATCATCGCGCCTGCCATCAGTACCGGAATATCAATGGTGTTTTTGTTCTGAAAAAACATCATGCCAATGGGCAGGGTTCTCAGCTCATCTTTGTTAACCAGAATCAGCGGAATCAGGAATTCGTTCCACGTCCAGATAAACAGCAGCAGCGCCAGCGTCGAGATCGTAGGCCAAATCGCCGGGACTAAAATACCCCAGAGGATTTTGACACGCGGCGCGCCATCCATCACCGCGGCTTCCACCAGCTCTTTGGGGACCTGCTGAAAAGCGCTGGCAATCATCAACGTGGTAAACGGCAACGACAGCGCGATTTGCGGCAGAATCAGGGCCAGATAGGTATTGGTCAGCCCCATCCAGTGCAGTTCGTGATAGAGCGGAATAATAAAGGCTTCACTCGGCAGCACCATGCCCAGCGCCAGCATGCCCGCCACCACTTTTTTGCCGGGAATCTTCAGTAGGGCAAAGCCAAATCCGGCCAGAATGCCCAGTAAAATACTGCACAGCACCACCGGGAACACCACCAGCACCGAGTTCATGAAGTAAACGTTAAAGTGCCCCTGCTGCCAGGCGGTGATGTAGTTTTTCACATTCAGTGAGGCGGGCAAATGAAAGACGCCCTGAAACAGCTCCATCTGGGTTTTAAACGAGGTCATAAACGCCATCAGAAACGGCATGATGGTCATCAGCGCCACTATCCAGATCAGCGCACGGGAAAGGATCGGGGTGCTTTTCATCAGTAACGTTCCTTCAATGCCAGATGAATCAGGTAGTTAATCCCTAACACAATCACCATACTGAACACGGCAACCGATGAGGCATAGCCGAAGTAGTGCAGATCAAAACCCTGCTTGTACATAAAGATGTTGGTCACCATGGTGGATGTGCCGGGACCGCCCTGCGTCATGACATACACCAGATCGAAGGCCTTCAGACTGGCGATCACCGTCAGCAACAGCGCGATGCGCAACTCAGGGCGCAGTCCCGGCAGCGTAATGCGCATAAACTTCTGACGACGCGAGGAACCATCCAGATCGGCCGCTTCAAGCAGGGACGGGTCCATGCGTTGCAGGCCCGCCATAAACAGCACCAGACAGAAACCAAAAAAGTACCAGGTGGCGACCATGCCAACGGCCGGCAGTGCCCAGGTAAAATCACCGAGCCAGGACATCGCCAGCTGCGGCAATCCAACGGCACGCAGGAACTGATCGATGGGGCCAAAGGCCGGGTTATACAACCAGCGCCAGACCACGCCCAGAACCGCCATCGGCATGATATAGGGCAGGAAGAACAGGATGCGCAGTACGCTGCGTTCGGTATTGTTACGCGTGTCATACAGAAAGCTGCACAGCAGCAGCCCCACGCTGATGGGCAGCAGCGTATAAAACAGCATCAGGATGGCGTTATTACCAAGGGCAATCCAGAAGACCGGATCGCTGAACATGCGCAGGTAGTTACTGACGCCCGCGAAAACCGGCAGGGAGGTTCCATCCCACTCGGTAAAGCTGATCCCCAGTGAAGCCAGCAGTGGCAACAGCAGAAACAGCCCATAAACCAGCACTGCGGGAAGAAGATAGAGAAAATTACGCCAACTGCTTTGATTCAACATAACCGTACTCGTCGTAGTGAGATCGACATTCAGGCCCGGCAGGTTCGCTGCCGGGCGACCGGCAGGTTCGCTGCCGGGCGACCGGCTTAGTGTTTCAGGGTTTTCATATAACGCTGGTAGTTGTTATCGAAGTTAATAACCATCTGCTCTGCCGTCTGTCGGCCCGCCAGTAACAGCTGAACGTTTTGATTCAGTTCGGCGTTCATGGTTGGGGTTGCCCAGTCGACGTAGTGGCCCAGGCCATCATAGGCATTGAGCGCCAGCCACACCTGCCAGGCTTCGCCCAACAGTGGGTTATCCGCCGGAATTTTTGCGTTTTTATTGGTGCTGGCTGGCAGGAAACCGACGTTCAGCCACCGGTTTGCCATGCTGTCTGACACCATATAGTTGATAAATTTGGCGGCGGCATCCTGCTGCGCTTTGCTTTTCGCCATGCTGGTCATCGAGAAGGCCAAATCGGTACCGCCGACCATTAACGGCTGTTTAACGCCGTCACCGGCTGGCATCGCGGCAAAATGGATATCTTTGTTGTCTTTGAACTGACCCAGATACCAGGTTCCACTGACCAGGAACGCAGACTGTCCGTTCTGGAACAGCGTCGCGGCATCATCATGGCCAATGCCCTGATAGCCCGGGAACAGATAACCTTTGTCAGCCCAGCTTTTCATCATCGTGGCGGCTTTCGTCAGTTTTTCATCTTTGAAAGTGCCGCCTACGTCGTAAATCAAATCATCCAGTTTTTTGCGGTCACTGCTTTCAATTTGTGCTTCCCACAGTGTACTGAGCAGCTGCTGTCCCATATTGCCGTCTAACAAACCCAGCATCATCGGCGCAGTGCCTTGCTGTTTGAGTTTTGCCATCGCGGCGTCCAGTTCGCTCAGGGTTTTCGGTACTGCAATACCGGCTTTATCCAGCAGCGCCTTGTTGTAGTACAGGCCGACCATCTCACCAAGGCTGGCCACACCGTACAGCTTGCCACTACCAAACTGGCCACTGTCAGACCAGCGGTTGCGTTTGAGAATCGAGTCCGGGAATTTTTGGGTCCAGCCATATTCGGCTGCATAGCTGTCCAGCGGCAACAGCAGTTTGTCTTTGACCAGCGAACCCATATCGCCGCCGCCCTGATTCACCTGGGCAATCTGCGGACCTTCACCGGCGGTCAGGGCCAGCTTCAACGGAATGCGCGTGTCTTCAAAGGAGTGCACGGACCGGTTGATGACGATGCCGGGGTTTTGCTGGGAAAAGGCTTTAATACCTTCGTCAACTGCCGCCGTTTGCTGAGGATAACTGTAGATATCCCACTCATTAAGAGTGACGGTGCTGTCGGCATGAGCAACGCTGCCCATCAGCAAGCCCGCCGCCAACAGGCTACGAACCGAGGTGCGAAAACGGAACGAACGAACTGAGGAATCAGACATCATGCTCACTTTCTCCAATACAGGATGGACATCCTTTCTTCACAGGGTCTGCAATCCTGCAGACTGTAGCCGCATAAATCACCTTCTCACTCATAGTTACTTTAATAAAAAAATAAAGTCAAACATCCCACGGAGTGAATTACCAGGTTGTGAGCCTGCGCAAAAAAACACAATGGCGGGCCTGCAGTCAGCATAAGCACGGGCTAATCAAGGTGGATTTAGCGCATTATCCGTGCCCGTTCGCCTCCAGGCAGCAGGATAAACCACGCCTAAAGTGGCGTAATAACTTGCTGATAAAAAATATGAAAATCCTATGACGCTCACATTTTTAACTTTTTATTTACCCTGCCAATTCCTGACAGGCAGGCTGCTGCCCGCCACAGAAGCCCACAGAGACTGGTCTGGTCAGCCATTAATGCCAACGCCGATGCCGGTTTGGGATAACAGGGTAATTATTCCATCTTGAAAACTAAGTCAGCTTTCATTACCGTGAGGTTGTTCAACTACTGACCTGTGAGAGATGACGATGGCGAATCAAGGTGTCATTCGTCCGGCCACCGAGTCGGACTATCCAGCGCTTTACCGCATCTGTCTGGAAACCGCCAATGCCGGTAAGGATGCCCGTAACCACTATTCCGATCCCGAGTATCCCGGGCAGCGTTTTGCGGTGCCCTATGCCCGTTTTGCGCCGGATTTTGCTTTTGTGCTGGAGGTAGAGGGTGAGGTGATGGGCTATGTCGTCGCCGCGCCAGATACCCGCGCCTTTGAAGCGCAGCTTGAGCACCACTGGTGGCCTCAGCTTCAGGATAAATACCGCGATCGCACAGCCAGCGCCCCTTATGACAGCAAAATTCTCGACAGCATTCGTCAACCCGATCGTGCCGATGCGCAGTTAGTGGCGCAGTGGCCCGCCCATTTGCATATCAATCTGCTGCCGCCGGTACAACAGGGCGGCTGGGGCCGCAAGATGATCGCGCATGAACTGGCTGCGCTGCGGCAAGCCGGCGTAAAAGGCGTCCATCTTGGCGTCAGCCTGCAAAATGAACAGGTTTGCGCTTTTTATCAACGCATGGGATTCAGCCACATCCTGCGCAGCAACGCCATTTATATGGGCCAGTTACTTTGAGTGAGGGAGTTTATGACCAGCCTGCGCTTGCAGAATGTTAAGAAGTCCTATGACCATATCGATGTGATTCACGGCGTCGATTTGACGATAAACAGCGGCGAATTTGTGGTGTTCGTGGGGCCATCCGGCTGCGGTAAATCGACCCTGCTGCGGATGATCGCCGGGCTGGAAGAAATCACTGACGGAAAATTGTTGATAGAAGACAAAGACATGACCCAGCAGCCCGCGACCGAACGCGGTATCGCCATGGTCTTTCAGTCTTATGCGCTTTATCCCAACATGACGGTGCGTGGCAATCTGGCTTACCCGCTTGAGGTCATGAAAAAGTCCAAAGCAGAGATTGCTCAGGCCATCGAACACACCGCGGCGCGGTTACATCTGACCGAACTGTTGGATCGCCTGCCGCGTGCGCTTTCCGGTGGTCAACGCCAGCGCGTGGCGATTGGTCGGGCCATTATCCGCCATCCGCGCATCTTTCTGTTTGATGAGCCGCTCTCCAACCTGGATGCCGAGCTTCGTCTGCAAATGCGCATCGAGATAGCCCGCCTGCACGCCTCGCTGGGCAACACCATGATTTATGTTACCCATGACCAGTCAGAGGCGATGACGCTTGCCGATCGGATCGTGGTCCTGCGTAAAGGGCGAATCGAACAGGTTGGCGCGCCGTTAGACCTCTACAGCGATCCGGACAACCTGTTTGTGGCCGGTTTTATTGGCTCGCCGAAGATGAATTTCCTCCATGCCGAGGTCACCGCCACCGGTCAGGGTGAAGTCCAGCTACGTGTGCCGGACCTGAAGATGTCGCAACTGGTGCTGAAGATTGCTGCGCCCTGCCGTGAAGGCCAGCGCGTAACCCTGGGCATTCGCCCGGAGCACATGCAGCCCGCCGCCAGTACGCCGCCAGCGCTGCAGTTTAGCGGTACGCTGTCCTTTGCCGAAATGCTGGGGCATACCAATTATCTTTATCTGGATGTGGGCATTGAGCAGATGTTGGTTGTCGAGGCGCGCGAGGCACAACGGCGGGATTTAGGCGTGGAGGTCAGGCTGGGACTGTCGGCAGACCACTGCCTGCTGTTTGATGAGCAGGGGCAGCGTCTGCGTTAAACCGGATGGCGCTTCGGCGCCTTCAGGTCACGGGTTCTTCATCTGCCTGAGCCGCCAGCAGATCGAGCAGCATATTGACGGCAAAGCCTGCCGCGCCCAGCGCCCACATGCGGTTTGATTCCGTCAGAAACTGTAGCGGTGTCATATGGGGAGTGAGCTTCAGGCGGTAAGCCTGAAAACTCTGGGTGATGTGGTCCAGCAGAATACGCGAAGCCATATGCGGCTCCATCGCCAGATACACCACATCGGGATCGTAGGCCACCGACAGGTTGGCCAGCGAAATACCCAGTTCACGTCCGGCCTCCTCGAGGGCGGTCAGCACCTCGGCTGTGGGCCGCTGATCCAGCGCCCGCAAGGTTAATGGGCCGTCCGCATCATCCTGGGAGACACGCTGCAAGATAGCCTGGGACGATGCCACATCTTCAAGCAGCCGCAGCGACCCATCACCGACCAGACCGTTACCGATCTCACCGGCTTTGCCATGCCGCCCGCGATAGAGCCGACGGTTAAGAATAATGCCTGCGCCGATGCCTTTACCGTAGGTGGCGATGACCGCCGACTGTGCGTTGCCCAACTGGCCAAACACCAGCGTCGCCATCGCCATGGCGTTGGCATCATTTTCGATAAACACCGGCAGGGAAAAGCGCGTTTCCAGCATCTGCGCGATAGGGACATTCTCCCAGTCCAGCACCTTGGAACGAATACAGTAGCCGTTTTCGGCATCGACTAAACCGGATAAGGCCAGGCCGATCGCCCCCACGTGCTTCTCTTCAACGCCGCGTAAAAATTTGGCCAGCGCATCGCCCAGCTGACGTGGCGTGATCGCGCCGGAAGGCATCTGCTGTTCACCCAGCAAATTGCCGCTGAGGTCTGTCATCACAATCAGGTTACGTTCGGCGTTAAGCTGAATACCAATGACGCTGGCGCGGTCAGGATTGAGCCCCAGCAGGGTTTTAGGCCGCCCCATCGACACCCGGCGCAATCCCAGTTCCTGCACGATTCCCTGCGCCAGCAGGCGATTAGTCGCCTGAGAAACGGTCGACATGCTTAGCCCGCTCCGGACCTTCAGGTCGGACTGGCTAACAGGCGCATGTTCCACAATCAGTCTCAGAATGCGCGCGGTGACGTTTGGAGCGATCATAAAGTCCTCAGATTTGACCGTGCCATCATTAATGCCCCGTCCAGGGCATCGTATTGCGCGGCGACCAGCCGGGCCTGAATATCCCTTGTCAGCCAGGGCTGAATCGGTGCCGCCAGGCCACCCATGAGGGCCACCCGGCCCTGGCTAATCGCGGAGAGGCGACTCACCATTAAGCCAATATCGTTAGCAGTTTGACGCAGTAAATCAATAGCATGCCGATCGTCCGCCTGCGCGGCGGCAAAAATCTCAGGCACCACGCGCGCCCAGTCGGCAGGCATGGCATCTCGCGTCCACAACAACATGGTTTCCGGGCTATGGTTAAACTGCGCCATCAGGCTATGGGTGAAGTCCGTGCTGTCGATAATCGCTTCATGAGCCAGCAATGCCAGCCGTAGCGCCCGTCGCCCCAGTTCTGCCCCTGAGCCTTGATCGGACAGTGCGAACCCCCAGCCACCCAGCAGCGTGAAGTGCTCGCCGTCCCACGCAGCGCCCTGGCTACCGGTGCCGATAATAAAGACCGCGCCGGGGGCCGCCGCATGCGCACCGGCACAGGCGATCTCGACATCGCTGACCACCTGACATGCCGCGCAGGCGGGCTGCCATTGCGTCAGGCGCGCCTTAACCGAGGCCACATTCGCCCCCGCTAACCCTGCCACCAGCGAGGTCTGCGTCAGCGCCTGTGACGCCAGCCCCGCCTGAGACAGCACTGCGGCAATGAGCTGTTCAACGCAATTCAGAGCAGCATCAAACTGTGACCAGACGTTGGCGGGGCCGCCAACGGCCTGCGCCAGCACGTTGCCATGACTGTCGGTCAAGCGGGCGCGACACTGCGTGCCGCCGCCATCAATGCCAAGGAGATAGTGTGATTGCACGCGCTTCCTCCCGCCGTAACTCATCTCGATTCTGTAATCTGCGAACGATAGGTGAAAAAAACTTAAATCGCAATAACAAATAAATATAGGGAAAAAACAATAACTATTTATTATTTAAAATCAATGAAATAAACAAAAATACGCACGCAAATCACACAACCCGTTATTGACATTAGTTTTTCCGTCGTAATAAGTTGGTAGCCAGTCTTTCAATCATTACGTCCCGTCAGCGGCGTACTCACCGTTGTCAGAATTCAGGATCAGGGGTTTACCATGAAAGTAGGCATTATTGGTCTCGGCTTTCGTCTTTCTCATGTTGTTAAAGAGTTTCACAAAGCTGATACCGAATTTTCGCTGGTAGGGTATTACGATCCAGCACCGGCCGGTTTGCCGAATCTGCACAGTTTCGGTATCGATCCCGGCAACGCATTCGATTCCGTTGAGGCGCTGCTGCAACACGGTGGCTTTGATTTGCTGCTGGTTGGCTCGCCTAACTTTATGCATCTTGAGCATGTCACACAGGCGCTGGCAGCAGGCTATACTGTGTTTACTGAAAAGCCTGTCGTGATTAACGAAGAACAAACGATGGCGATGGCAAAACTGGTTCAGCAATATGGCGAAGACCGTATTCTGGTTGGACTGGTGCTGCGTTACTCACCGCTTTATCACGACCTGCTGGCTGCACGTGACGATCGTCGCCTGGGTGAAATCACCTCGATTGAAGCGACAGAACATATCAAGCCTTATCATGGCGCGTTCTTCCAGCGCGACTGGCGCAGACTCGAAAAATATGCCGGTCCTTATATTCTGGAAAAATGCTGTCACGACATCGATCTCTACCAGGGATTAATGCAGGAGCGCCCCGTTCGGGTGGCCAGCTTTGGCGGACGCAAATCCTTTACGCCTCAGCATGCACCGCAAGGGGCGATAACCGAGCAGTCTGAGATTTACCACACTAAGCCCAGCGGCTGGTCGAGTACCGACGCGGTATTTAGCAGCGATGCAGATATTGTCGATTACCAGACCGCCCTGATTGAATATGCCAGTGGCGCAACGCTCTCTTTTCACGCCAACCTTAATGTACCGGACGAATTCCGCCGGTTCTGCGTGATAGGCACTGACGGCATGGCGGAAGGTGATTTTGTACGTAACTATTTTCGCGTGCACAACGCACGCACCGGTGAAAAAGAGGTGGAAACCGCTTACAGCGGCAATGCCTACGACGGCCATTACGGTGCCGATGCCTTGATGGCAGAAGAGATCGTTAAGCACATCAAGCAGGGAACGCCGCTAAAAGTCTCCGTCGTTGACGCACTGGAAGCCGGCCTGACGGCCATTAAGATTGATGAAGCGCGTAAAACCCGCAGCGTCGTTGATCTGACCGAAAGCTGGAAACGTTTTGACGCCAACCTGGGAAAAACGGGAACGCACTAGTTCCCTCCTGATATCTCACTCCCCCGAGACCATCAGGTTATTCATAGCTCGACTGACTGGCACCTTACTTAAACCGGCCTCAGGCCGGTTTTTTTATTCCTTCTTTTTACCCCGCCTTCCGCCTTGATGACCGCCGTTCCCCCTGCATCAGGTGCGCTACACCGGCTTCTTTTCATGATGATGACGGCGTGGGGGCGTATTAAAAAAACCGTCAGCTCTGCTGATAAGTTTACTCAGGATAAGATAAAGCCGTAAACGAAACGGTAAATGAAGCAGAAAAATGGCCGTTTCTGCTGGTCATCTTGTCGCGTTTATTACAGGTTTTTAGCAGAAACATCCTGTGTGATTAATTAACAGTTCCATCGGGTAATCACGTTAGAAAAGACCATTCAACGTTATCATTAGAGTACATATAAATTTAAATAAGGGGGAGAGAAAAAAGCGCTGATTAATATATAAAAAACGTGTATTGCCAGGAGAATCGCGTATATTAATCGCCGGACTTTCCTCTGGTTATGCAAAAAATATAAATCACAGCAAACGTTAAATAGTTTCGATGAGATAATGAAAAATAGCTTATATAACCCCTATATTACTGAGCCTATTCACCACGTCACGAGTCAGGTGGCCGGTATTTGCTACCATCTTCCTAATTCTGACTACCCGCAGCCTGCGCAATGGATACTTAACGATGACAACATTATTTCATTACACAACCACCTTGCGACTGAAGCGGCATTAATCATTATTCCCCTTTGGGATTCACAGTTAGAAGAATGGATTTATCACCCCGAGCGTTATTTACATTTGCAGGATGCGCGGGTGCGTATCGGTATTAATTATCGCAACCTGAAGACCCATCAGGAAAAATTACTGGAATTAACTAACGCTTATCGTTTCTGGCTTTTTGATTTTGCACCACCTGGCGCAGACTGTCATTTGGTGGAATCCTTTCCTTTTTCTGCAATTGTCTTAAGTCATACATTCTTTAATGACAACTATCGGAAATTCACCTTTCCTTTTTTTATTGAATCATTACGTGGAAAAGGTGCCAGGATAATCGTGCGGGGATATGAACCGACGTTAACAGCAGAACAACTCGCGGCATTAAACATTTGTGGCTGGCAATTACAACGCGCATCAGGCGATCTCATTCCTTTTACGCTTTAACCTTTCTTATCCCCTGGTACTATTGAATCATATCGGCAAGAACCATTAACTCCGTCTAAAGTGTTGCCTGAGGTCTCTTGTTAAGAGCTTTAAGCCAAAAAAATCAAAACTCATACCAGTTTTGCTATAACATTTAACAGATATGGATCATCAAGCGTCACGGAAGAGCGAAATAAGCATACCTTTCATCTTTTGTACTTTATGACTGATAACAATCTATCTGATTGTTTTCTTGTGTTTTATGGCAACGAAATGAGGTCAACATTATGGGGAAAAACTCCTCATCCTTTAGCGTGGTCCGTTTTTTAACGGTGCTGTTCGCCGTGCTAACGGGTGCGTTCATGTTAATTGGTGGTATCTGGTTAGCCACGATCGGTGGTTCCTGGTACTACATCATTGGCGGTGCAGCCATGCTGCTTACCGCTTTTCTGCTCTGGCGACGTAACAGTGCTGCCCTGCTGGTGTATGCACTTTTACTGCTGGCAACGCTGGCGTGGAGCGTGTGGGAAGTCGGTACCGATTTCTGGGCGCTGGCACCGCGTACCGATGTCCTGGTGATCTTTGGTGTCTGGTTAGTCTTGCCCTTTGTCTATCGGAGCTTATATAGCCCAGGTAAAGGTGCGTTGGGTGCCATGGGCATCGCCCTGATTGCCAGTGCAGCCGTGCTAACCTATGCCGTCTTTAATGACCCGCAAGTGGTGAATGGTGCAGTGCCTGCGACGGCCGATAATGCCCCTCAGGCCCAGCCGCTGAGCAACATTGCCGATGCTGACTGGCCGGCTTATGCGCGCGATCAGCAAGGTACGCGCTACTCGCCGCTCAAGCAGATCAATCATGACAATGTGAAAGAATTGCAGGTGGCCTGGCAGTTCCAGACCGGCGATCTGAAAAAACCTAGCGATCCGGGTGAAATCACCGATGAAGTGACGCCAATCAAGATTCGCGACACGCTTTATCTTTGCTCACCGCACCAGATTTTGTTCGCGCTGGATGCGGCAACCGGTAAGCAAAAATGGAAGTTTGATCCCGGCCTGAAAACCAATCCCACCTTCCAGCATGTAACCTGTCGTGGTGTGTCCTATCACGAGTTCCCGGCAGCGAAGGATGCGTCCAATACTCAGCCAGCGCTGTGCTCGCGTCGCATCTATTTGCCTGTCAATGATGGTCGTCTGTTTGCGCTGGACGCGGACACCGGTGAACGCTGCCCGGCCTTTGGCAATAACGGTGAGCTGGATCTTCAGCATCAGCAGCCGGTCACTACGCCAGGCCAGTATGAGCCAACCTCGCCGCCGGTTATCACCGACACCACCATTGTGATGGCCGGTGCCGTCACCGACAACTACTCGACCCGTGAACCCTCAGGCGCTATCCGTGGCTTTGATGTGAACACCGGTAAGCTGCTGTGGGTGTTCGATCCGGGCGCGAAAGATCCTAATGCGATTCCGGCGGATGAGCATACGTTCACCATGAACTCACCTAACTCATGGGCACCTGCGGTCTACGATCCGAAGCTGGATATTGTTTACCTGCCAATGGGTGTGACTACGCCCGATATCTGGGGCGGCAACCGCACCCCAGAGCAGGAACGCTATGCCAGCAGCGTGCTGGCGCTGAACGCGACCACCGGTAAGCTGGTCTGGTCGTATCAGACCGTCCACCACGACCTGTGGGATATGGATCTGCCCTCGCAGCCGACGCTGGCCGACATTACCGATAAAGACGGTAAAACGGTTCCGGTTATCTATGCTCCCGCCAAAACAGGGAACATTTTTGTTCTGGATCGCCGTACGGGTAAAACCGTGGTGCCCGCCCCGGAAACCCCTGTACCCCAGGGTGCCGCTAAAGGCGACCATGTAGCCGCGACTCAGCCTTACTCTGAACTGACCTTCCGTCCGAAGCAAAACCTGACGGACAAGGACATGTGGGGCGCGACAATGTATGACCAGCTGGTGTGCCGCGTGATCTTTAAGCGTCTGCGCTATGAAGGTCCGTTCACCCCACCGTCTGAACAGGGCACCCTGGTTTTCCCAGGCAACCTGGGCATGTTTGAGTGGGGCGGCATTTCAGTTGATCCACATCGTCAGATTGCGATTGCAAACCCAATGGCGCTGCCGTTCGTGTCGAAGCTGATTCCACGCGGTCCGGGTAATCCAGAAGAGCCACAAGAGGGCGCTTCTGGCGGTTCAGGTACTGAAACCGGTATTCAACCGCAGTACGGCGTGCCCTATGGCGTTGAACTGAATCCGTTCCTGTCACCGTTCGGTCTGCCGTGTAAACAGCCTGCCTGGGGTTATGTTTCGGCGGTTGACCTGAAAACGAACGAAGTGGTCTGGAAGCAACGTATTGGTACCGTTCGTGACAGCTCGCCGCTGCCGCTGCCATTTAAAATGGGCATGCCAATGCTGGGCGGTCCGGTCGCCACAGCGGGTAAAGTGTTCTTTATTGGCGCAACCGCGGATAACTACCTGCGTGCCTACAGCACTGATACCGGTGAGCTTCTGTGGCAGGCGCGCCTGCCAGCCGGTGGTCAGGCAACACCGATGACGTATGAAGTCAACGGCAAGCAATACGTGGTGATTGCTGCCGGTGGTCATGGTTCATTTGGTACCAAGCTGGGCGATTACGTGATTGCCTATGCGCTGCCCGACCAGAAGTAACTAACCCCTGAACAGAGGCGGACTCCGGTCCGCCTTTTTTTATGCCTGCTATCCACCTGCCCCTTTTCCTTTTGCCTGTCGCTGGTTCAGCCAGGCGCATAACCCCATCACCACACAGGTCGCCAGAAACACGGGCCGCATTCCCCATGCCCCGCCGATGATCCCACCAAACAGCGGACCACTCACCTGCCCGATATACTGCGCCGATGTCGAATAGCCGAGCATGCGCCCCACCTGGGTGGCGGGAACATGGTGGCGGATAATAGCGGTAATGCAGGGCATCAGACCGCCTAACGCGATCCCCATCAGGAAGCGCAGCGGCAGGAGTTGCCAGGCATCGGTAATAAAAGCCTGAGGGATCAGTAACAGCGCGCAGCCAAGCAGACCCGCGCGTAATACCCGCCAGTGCCCAATGCGGTCAGCCAGCTTACCGGTATAAGGTGCCGAAATAATGCTGCCCAGTGCCGCCGCGGCCATCACCAGGCCCGACATCAGCGTGATGGCATGATCCTGATGTAAAAACTGACCGATATACAAGGTAATCACCGGCTCGATCGACATGTTGGCAAACACCAGCAGCATGGCGGTGAGCCACATCAGCCTGACCACCGTCCGGTTAAAGGGGGCAAGGGCTACGACCGGTTGGGAACGGGCGCTGTCTACTTTGCGCGTCGGTGCCGGTTCTTTAAGTAAAAACGTGGTGGCGAGAAAAGCCACGAAAATGACCGCACCGGTAAGCCAGAACGTGGCCCGAATACCGATCAGCGGCGGCAGTACGCCCCCCAGCAACGGGCCAATCACGTTACCGGCCATCATGCCGGATGCCAGCATGCCCAACGCCCATCCGGTATGAGATTTAGGCGTTTGCGCGGCAATCAGGATGGTGGAACCGGATGAGTAGCCCCCGAGTAATCCTGCCAGTAAACGTAACGCCACCAGCTGCCATACGGTGGTTACCATGCCAATCAGTGCCATCGCAACCGCCATTCCCAGGCTCGCCCGGATCAGCATCAGCTTGCGCCCATAGCGATCGCCCAACCTGCCCCACAGCGGGGCGGTCAACGCCGCGCTGAGAAAAGTGGCACCATAGGCAACGCCGGACCAGCGCGCCATGGCCGCCGGTTCCTGTACCCCCAGTTGTTGCACATACAAAGGTAAAAAAGGTAACAGTAAGGTCATGGCGACAAGGGTCGTAAAAGAGCCAAAGACGCAAACCCATACGTTACGTTTCCAGTGGCGAAAAGCAGGTGCCTCAGACGTCATTTCCATGCGATATCCCCATCGAGTTCAGGGACTCAGGCTAACAATGGTGACGAGGCAACAACAGTCGGCGCGTGATATTTGCTGACTGGCATAGTTTGTTGCTGTACTGCAACAATCAGCGTCCGCCCAGTTGATCGATCAGGATGTCGCACAGCAGGCTAACGGGCGAGGCAGGCGCGATGTCCTGATGCATCAGCAGATAACTTTGTAAGCGATCCATCTGCCACTCAGGCAGAACCTGAACAATCTGCCCCTGGGTCAGCGCCTCCTGCACCATGTAGGAGGGCAGATAAGCAATCCCGTTTCCCGCCAGCGCCGCATTCAGCAGCGCCATGCTGTTATTGGCCCGAAAACGGCTACGCACGTCCACCGCCAGGCGCAGCTTGTCGCGACGAAACGGCAGCGCGGCAGTATGCGCCGGGCCGTGAAACATCAATAAATCATGACGAGGTAACAGACGGGGATGCGAGATGGCAGGATGCTGAGCCAGATAAACCGGTGCGGCATACAGCCCCCAGTGGATATCGCTTAATAGCCGAAAGTTGCCCTGGCGGGGCGCATGGGCGCGAATAACAATCGCCACATCCACCCCGTCGCCAATCGTCTCGTCGTTATTATCCGTCAGGCTGAGATCGACATTGATGTGCAGATGACGGCGCAGAAAGCGATTAAGCAGCGGCACAATACACTGGCAGCCAAAGGTGACGGGCGCCTGTAAACGCACATTCCCGACGGGATTTTGGTGCGCCTGTTGCACAAAATCCTCGGCCTGATGCAGTTCATCCAGCATACGTACACAAAACGGATAGTAAGCCTGGCCCAGTTCCGTCAGCGTCATCCTGCGGGTGGTTCGCTGCAGCAGCCGAATGCCCAACCGTTGTTCCAGCCCGGCGATTTCCCGACTGATATGGGACTTCGATACGCCGAGCACGCGCGCGGCTTCCGTAAAGCTTTTAAGCTCGACCACGCGCGCAAACAACATCATGGCGATCAGGTTATCGCTGTTATTCATCGGTTTCCTACGGGCCAGAACGGCGGCTGCGGGTTATGGCACAGCAATGACGCCATGCATCTGGCAGTAAGAATAAAGCAACGGCGGGAAGGCTAACAGCGTCAGTAGCGGAAAAGGCGTGCGGGACAGCCCTGGCGATGCATGGACATTCCCACAGGCTAGCGGATGGGAATGTCCATACAGTGACTAACTTGCCATAGCATAGGGAAATAATAAACGATCGGGCTCCACCCGGCGCTGGCGGCGCAGCTGGCCTGGCGTCACCATAAAATAGTTTTTAAACGTCCGCGTATAGGCCTGCTGGGTATCAAACCCATAGCTCATCGCCACCTGTAAAATCGCCTCGTTACTGTTGAGCAGCGTTAAGGCCGACTCGGTCAAACGACGCTGACGAATATACTCGGCCAGTGAGAAGCCGGTGTGCTGGCGAAATAAACGCTGCAGATGCCAACGGGAATAGCCCGCCCGGCGCGCCACTTCGTCCAGATGCAGATCGTGTCCTAAATTGCTTTCTATCCATTCCAGCAAACTACGAATAAACTCGCGCTGATTCATGGTGTTCTCCTGGTTAAAGCAGATGTGCAGGGAACACACTTTAGCGCGCTAAATTTATCCCTTAATTAGCGAAAACTTAGCGCAGAATTAGCAAAGCGGTAAAATCGTCCGTTTCAGGGTGCATTATCACCCTCTGACCGGGCGCGCAACGGCATTTTGCTGCACTCGCCATGCCAATAATTCTGCGCTAATAATCCAGCGCTACACTGTTGCCATTTTTCGGGGGGCGTCATCCATGCGCGTGTTGTTGGTCGAAGATGATGAAATGATCGGCGCAAATCTGCAGCAGGCGCTGGAAGCGGCAGGCTGGTCAGTCGACTGGGTGCGCGATGGCGTTTACGCGCAAAACGCCTGGAGCGAAGGTGGCTACAGCTGCGTACTGCTCGATCTCGGCTTACCCCGCGACGACGGTTTGCAGGTGCTGCGGCGCGCGCGGGCGCGCGGCGATGCCACGCCGGTTTTAATTCTTACCGCCCGTGATACGGTCGCCCAGCGGGTGCAGGGCCTGGATTACGGTGCGGATGACTATCTGCTTAAGCCTTTTGATCTGCAGGAAGTGATGGCCCGAATGCGGGCAATTACCCGCCGCCATCATGGCTCTGCCGATTCGCTGCTGGGCAGCGGTGATGTTCAACTGGATATGCTGACACGCGAAGTGCTGTACAAAGGGCAACGTGAGCAGTTAACCGCGCGTGAATATGCCCTGCTCTATGCGCTGCTGGAACGGCCCGGTGCCATCCTGTCACGCGAGCAGTTGGAAAACCGTATTTATGGCTGGGGTGAAGAAGTCAGCAGTAATGCAGTGGATGTCTTAATCCACGGGATGCGGCGCAAGCTGGATAATGATGTGATCCGCAATGTGCGCGGACTGGGTTGGCGGGTACCGGCAATATGAAAATTTTTATGCGATCGTTACGTAATAAATTACTCAGTACGTTACTGGTGATTCATTTGCTGATGATTGGCGGCGTGGCCTGGTACTTTTTCAGCTGCTACGGTGAAATGGTTGGCGTCATCAAGGATGAGCAGTTAGCCAAGCTGGCTGATGCCTGGTCAGTGAACCGCGAAATCCCCCCGCTGATGCCGCTTATTGCGCCCGCACACAAGATTAAAAGCGCCTTCGTGATTCAGCTATGGGACGCCAAAGGCCAGTTACGCTCCAGCTCCTGGCCTGAACTGCATGCGCCGCTGCAGGCTGAAAACGGCTATAAAGATGTGCAGATTGGCGGTTGCCACGACTGCGAATGGCGCATTTACACCCGCTCCGGCCAGCCGGGCAGCGAGATAAAAACCATTCAGGTGATGCTCAATCTCAGCTACATGAAAGAAATGATGGTGAGACGGGCGCTGTCAGCCATTATTCCGCTGATTTTAATGATGCCGCTGTCGTTGCTGGTGATCTGGCTGGTGGTACGCAAAATCACCCGGGATTTGCGTGTTGCCTCGCGTGAAATTGCCGCGCAGGACGCTCATCACCCACACAGCGTTTCCCCTGAAAGCCTCCCGGACGAAATTCAGCCGCTGGTCGCCGCCTATAACTCTTTGCTGGATAAGCTACGTGCCGCCTGGTCTTCACAGCGTCAGTTTATGGAAGATGCTGCTCACGAACTGCGGACGCCGGTCACGGCGGTCACGCTGCAGCTGGAAAACCTGCGTCAGCACATTCAGCCTGGCGAGGCCAGCCGCCAGTTTGCGCAACTGGAATCCGGCGTCACCCGTACACGTCACCTGGTCACCCAGTTGCTGAATATGTCGCGCTGGGAAGATCAGTCCGTCGTTGCCAGCGTGGAAAATATCGCGCTGGAAGATGTGCTGAAAGAGAGCATTGAGCAGCTCATGGTCGTGGCCGATAAGCGCGGTATCGATATCGGCTTTAGCGGAACCACGCACTACCATTTGCAGGCCGGACGTTCAGAGCTGCGGAGCCTGTTTGACAACCTGATCGGCAACGCCATGTTGCATACGCCCGAAGGCAGCCTGGTGGATGTCCTGCTGCATCGGGTGGCGGGACAAACCGTGGTGGATATCGTTGATAACGGCCCGGGTATGCCTGAGTCCTTTATCGAACGCGCGTTTGACCGTTTTGCCCGCTCACCCGATGTAAAAGCACAGGGGAGCGGTTTAGGTTTGTCGATTGTGCGCAGTGTTGCGCAGAAACATCAGATCCACGTTGCCCTGTCCAACTGCCTGACTCCGCAAGGTGACCGCTGCGGTTTTCAGGTGCGCGTCACCTTTCCTTAATCCCCGTCGTTCGAACCGGAACCCGACAACGTAAACGGTTGCCTGGTTCCGTTCGCCCCCAGCAATATTGTGATTCAAGTCACAATATTGCTGAATTGTTATGCAACACATTTTGACAAATGTGATCAAAAGCTATTTTCTATCTCATTGTAAAAGGCACGCTATGCTAACTAAAAAAATGCGGCCCAGATACTTCACCGCCCAACCTTTGGGATTGATTTCCAAACAGCGCGCAAACGATTGTCTTGCGCATAAGAAACCAGTGGTCAAAATACAATGAAATTTAAAACGTTAATGGCAGGTGCCCTGCTGGCAGGCTCCTTAAACGGTGCAGTGCAGGCTGCAGAAAACGATCCCCAGTACGTTTCCGACTGGTGGCATCAAAGCGTCAACGTGGTGGGCAGCTACCACACCCGTTTCGGACCGCAGTTCAATAACGATGTGTATCTGGAATACGAAGCTTTCGCGAAAAAAGACTGGTTTGATTTTTACGGCTACGTTGATCTGCCAAACTTCTTTGGCGCGGGCAACAGCAATGCTAACGGCATTTTCGACCACGGTTCGCCGCTGTTCATGGAAATTGAGCCACGTTTCTCGATTGATAAACTGACCGGCACCAGCCTGGCCTTTGGTCCGTTTAAAGAGTGGTATTTTGCGAACAACTATATCTACGATATGGGCCGTAACAGCGCTAACCGTCAAAATACCTGGTATATGGGTTTGGGCACAGATATCGATACGCACAGCGATATCGGCCTGTCACTTAACGTCTATGCCAAATACCAGTGGGAAAACTACGGTGCGGCGAATGAAAACAGCTGGGATGGCTATCGCTTCAAAGTGAAATACTTTGTGCCGATCACGACCCTGTGGGGCGGTAATCTTGGCTATGTTGGCTTTACCAACTTCGACTGGGGTTCAGACTTACGCGATAAGTCGGGCCCGATTCGCACCAGCAACGCTATCGCCTCCAGCCATATCTTGTCACTGGGTTACGCTCACTGGCACTTCTCAGCCGTTGCACGTTATTTCCATAACGGCGGTCAGTGGGGAGCCGGTCAGGAGTTAGGATTTGGTGACAGCGCGTCTGAAATCAAGTCTACGGGCTGGGGTTACTACCTGGTTGCTGGCTATAACTTCTGATTGCTGGCACGACCCTAAAAAAACGTTGAGGCCTTCCTGAAGAAGGCCTCTCGTCTTTTCAGGCTTCATGCCGTGCATTACGCGTCGGATTTCACCACGTTGATGCGCCATGGGATATTGAATTTATCAATAAACATAGCAAAGCCGTTTGACCAGAAGGTTTCCTGCCACGGCGTGGTGACTTTCCCGCCCGCAGACAGCTTCTCAAACCAGGCTTTACCCTGCTCTGCATCGTCTGTGGCCAGACTCACGGCATAGCCCGCATGTTCTGAGGCCGGTGGCTGGTACGGATTACCGTCACTCATCATCAGCTCGCCCTGACCAATACGCAGATGGGCATGCATAATCTTTTCAGGTGGCAGCGGCGGTGCGGATCGATCGCCGACCTGTTCGCCCTGCTCCGGATTATCGCCAAAGGTCATTTTTTGCAGCAGTTGTCCACCCGTTGCCTGCAAATAGAATTCCATCGCTTCTTCACAGCGACCATAGAGAAACAAATAGGGACATACTTGCATTATTACCTCGATACCGGTGAGTAAAGTCTTTCTTATACAGAGATAATAAGTGTAGACGACAGGTCGGGGATAACGATGATAACCGGGAAAATCTTCATCATTCGGATTATTTACCTGGCAGATAAAAGCGTTTCCCCCTGATATTTTTACAACCAGAACAGGGCCAGAAAAAAAGAATAGTTTGTCTTGAATAACCTTTCGGTATTGTTTTATTCGCAATAATCACTATTTATTACTTCTGATAAAGCCTTTATTTATAGCCAGTTAAAGAAAAAACCGTTCGCCAGAATAACGAACTTCGCCAGAGCTGTTCCATTTAAACCGTTTTTCTTACTTCAGGCACCAGCCTGGCTGGCCCTGAAATTTTCAGACTCAGTAACGTCATACGCTAAATAAGCGAAGCGGTAAGACAGACAGCTGCTTAATTATATTGAATCAGCTGGTTCATTATTTTGCTCATGTTTTATACACATTATTCTTTATTCCTTTCAGTACCTTCCTGCTAAATATTTACCACCCAAGTGCCGATAACTGTGTTCTTAATTCATTATTCGGAACTGTGTAATGTCGTTAAAAAAATCTTCACTCCTGGTTCTCTCGTTCCTGTTGATTCTTTTCCTTATCAGTATATCGGTCAGCATCTGGTTACTGGCTCGCAGTAACGCATCATTGAATGCCGTGAATAAAGAAATCCGTGTGGTGCTATCGGTTATCGATCCCATCAATCACAGCCGCACGTTACGCGTACGCCTGATGGAGTACATGAAGGAGATTGAGAGTGACGGCCCTCAGGCCACCTCGTCGCTGGACAGCGTGAAAAGCGTGGCCGCAAAAGCCGATGCGGCCTTCCAGGCTTATCTGAGTGCGCCGCGTATTCCCGGTGAAGAGGCCGACGCCGACCGCTATCGCCAGGCCTATTTGGCTTACCGCAATCAGGGAATTCAGCCTTTAATTGAAGCCGCCGAAGCCCGCGATCAGACGCGCTTTAAAAACCAGATCGCCAACGTAGTGCGCCTTGACCGGCAGTATGAAATTGTCCTGGACCAGGTGCTGGCCCAGCATGAGGCTTACGCGAAGAAACTGAACACGGATGCCCAAAGTAACTTTTCATCCGGGATCACACTGCTCATGGTATTTGGCCTGTTATTCCTTGCCATCATCATTGCGATACTGATCTTTGTGAGACGCTATATCTTATCGCCGCTGAATAACGCAAAAGCGCACTGCAGCGAGATTGCGGCAGGCGTGCTCGATCATCCGGTGCCGGTCAACGTCGGCTCACGGAGCGAGATTCAGCAACTGATGGGTTCAATGGAGCAGATGCGGACGTCCCTGACGGACATCATTATCCGGGTACGTCACTCTACCCACGCGGTGTCCTGTGCTTCCCAGGAAATTGCCAGCGGAAATATCGATCTGGCGTCCCGTACCGAACAGCAGGCCGCAGCGCTAACCGAAACGGCGGCCAGTATGGAGCAGTTGGGGGCAACGGTTAAACAGAACACGGACAACGTGTTTGAAGCCTGCCGTCTGGCCAATGAAGCGGTACAGAATGCGGAAACCGGCGAGAACGTTTCTCAGCAGGTGATCGTGTCCATGGCAAAAATCAACGAAAGCTCGAAAAAGATCGAGGACATTACCAGCGTCATTAACAGCATTGCCTTTCAGACCAATATTCTGGCGCTGAACGCGGCAGTCGAAGCGGCGCGCGCCGGTGAGCAAGGCCGAGGGTTTGCGGTGGTCGCCGGGGAAGTACGCAATCTCGCGCAGCGCAGCGCCGTGGCCGCCAAAGAAATTGAAGGCCTGATTGCCGAATCGGTCGCAACGATACGCGTCGGGTCTGATCAGGTCAGCCGCACCGGCGAAGCGATGAATGCCATTATCGCCTCGGTCAGCCGGGTTAACGAACTGATGGACCACATATCCACCGCGTCCGATGAGCAGCATCACGGTATCAGCCAGATTGAAAAGGCGGTAACCGAGATGGATGGCGTCACTCAGCAAAACGCCGCGCTGGTCCAGGAATCGGCTGCCGCTGCCGCCTCGCTGGAAGAGCAGGCGCAGCATCTTACCCACGCCGTTTCTGCTTTCCGCCTGTCGGGCGCGTAAAACGGGCTCCCGCTCTGGTGATAATGCCAGGGCGGGAAACAGCTGTGTTGCCGGGCGGGGTAAGGCACTGAATGACCCGGCTGACGTCTGCCTTTACCGCTGCGCCCGTCAAGATACCTGCTGACTGCGCTTTTTGCCCTCACCGGCTCGTGCGCCGTTGATATCTGCAGTCTTGCCGTCTGCCTGAAAAGCCGTGCCAGTCAACCTTGCAATATGCGTTGCTAAAAATTCATCACTATTCCTGTCGGCAAGAATCAGGTAATTGATTATTCTGCTGCTTCACGGCTCGCTAATGGGCAATTATTTCAAAACACATCACGGCCTGTAGTGGGAATGGCAATCATCCTGATATGAGGTTCACCTTACATGACATCCGCCTTCATCACAGGGATGGCACCGTCGCCGGCATCGTCGACCGCCAACACCAGCTTAGCTGAGCGCATTGATGCGCTACCTTCCTCTGCCGGCTTATGGCGCTTTATCTCGCTCCTGGCGCTGGGAGGCTTCTTTGAACTCTACGATCTGTTTGAAACCGGTTATATCAGTACGGGCTTGCTGGCAGCCGGTATTTTCCATGCGGGCAGCGCCGGAATACTAGGCATCACCGATCAGGCGGCATTTGCCTCGGCTACCTTTCTCGGGCTGTTTGTCGGTGCCAGCCTGCTCACGCCGTTTGCCGATCGCTTTGGCCGTCGGCTGACCTTTATCTGTGCCCTGGCCTGGTACGGTGTGTTCTCACTGATCATGGCTTTTCAGCACAGTGCTGAGATGGTGATCCTGTGCCGCTTTTTAGTGGGGATTGGGTTGGGCGTGGAGCTGGTGACCATCGATACCTATCTGAGTGAATGGGTGCCCACTCACTTGCGTAACCGGGCGTTTGCCTTCTCGTTTTTTATCCAGTTTTTATCGGTGCCCGCCGTGGCGTTAATGTCATGGTGGCTGGTGCCGCAAAACATTCTTGGGCTGGAAGGCTGGCGCTGGGTGGTGATTGCCGGTGCGGTCTGCTCACTGGTTATCTGGCTTGTTCGCAAAAATCTGCCGGAATCGGCACGCTGGCTGGTGCAGCAGGGACGCCTTGATGACGCTCATCAGGTGATGTCAAAAATGGAAAAACGTTGCGGCATCGCCCCAGGCCTGCCGCTGACGACGTTAACGGGCGCGGCAAGCCGACAGGAAAAGAGTCGTTTTCGTGAGATTTGGTCATCCCGCTATCGTAAGCGCACGCTCATGCTGGTGGTAATGAACTTCTTTCAGGCGATTGGTTTTTATGGTTTTGGTAACTGGCTGCCGGCGCTGCTGTCAGGCCAGGGGACATCCATCACCCACAGCCTGCTGTATGCGTTTTTTATTACGCTGGCCTATCCGATTGGATCGCTGATTTGTGGCAGCTTTACCAGCCAGCTTGAAAACAAATGGCAAATCGTTCTCTCTTCGCTGATGACGGTGGTGTTTGGGACGCTGTTTGCCCTGCAAACCAACCCGGTATTGCTGATTATTTGCGGTTTCCTGATCACCTTCTCGAATGCCTGGCTGACCTGCAGCTATCATGCCTATCAGACTGAGATTTTCCCCACGCACATCCGCGCCCGCGCGGTGGGGTTCTGCTACTCATTCAGCCGGTTGTCGACCGCGTTCAGCAGTATTTTAATCGGTGTGATTTTGCAGTATGCGGGAACACATGGGGTTATCGTGTTTATCGTCCTGAGTATGCTGATGGTTATGCTGTCGGTGGGCCTTTTCGGTCCGAAGACGCGCGGTATCAGGCTGGAAAACATCTGAATATTCAGCCTTCCCCCTGCGGGGAAGGCTGAAACACTGCGGTTTACTTCCCTTCTAACACCTTGATGTCCGCATTACCCTGACGATCTTTGACGTCTTCACGCAGTTCGGCCACCTGCTTCGCCGTCACGTTATCCGTGGCATTATTGCCCCAGCTGCGGCGAATAAAGTTCACCACGTCCGCGACCTGCTGATCGTTCAGACGCCAGCCAAATGCTGGCATGGTAATGGTCGAAGGCGCGCCGTTGACGCCACGTAATTCCCCCCCGACCAGCACGATGTGAATCAGCGAGGTGGGATCGTCCGCCATCACCACAGGATTGCCCCGCAGCGCAGGATAAAACCGTTTGTAGCCGCTGCCATCGGTTTTATGGCAGGCTGCACAGCTGTCCACATACGTCGCGGCACCCGTCTGGCTGTCATCGCCCTTCCACAGGGCTTTGGCGGCGGCGTCATCCGTGCTAAACGCGACCTGATGCGGATCTTTCGCGCCCAGCGACTTCAGATAACGGGCAATTGCCGTGATGTCTTCCTCTGTCAGGTGCTGCAGGCTGTGATCGACAACGTCCACCATGCCGCCAAATGCCGCGGTATGATCGTTACGGCCATAGCGCAGGAACTGGCGTAAATCCTCTTCACTCCAGCGGCCCAGGCCATCGCGGTTATCCCCGCGCAGATTGCTCGCCGTCCAGCCGTCAACCGGCGCACTGCTGCCCGCCAGATAATCGGTGCCCTCGGTGTTATTTAATGCTTTTTCCTGCATGGTGACGCTACGCGGCGTATGGCAGGCACCGCAGTGGCCCAGACCTTCCACCAGATAACGGCCACGCGCCAGCGTCGGGTCCTCCTGCGCGGCTGGCTGGAACGCCTTCACGTCCGGTGCAAACAGGCTGCGCCAGATTGCCAGCGGCCAGCGCATGGACAACGGCCAGGGGATATCACTCTCTTTGTTGGCCTGACTGACAGGTGCGACGCCGTGCATGAAGTACGCATACAGCGCCTTCATGTCCTCATCGCTGACCACCGCATAAGAGGGATAAGGCATGGCGGGATAAAGCGTATCGCCGTTTTTTGCCACGCCGTGCCGCACCGCTTTCTGAAAGTCGTCGTAGCTGTAGTCACCAATTCCGGTCGCTTTATCCGGCGTGATATTGGTGGAGTAGATAGTGCCAATCGGCGTCGCCATCGGCAATCCACCCGCAAAGGGCTTGCCGCCGTCACTGCTGTGGCAGGCGACGCAGTCACCCGCGCGGGCCAGATACTCGCCGCGTTTTATCAGATCGCCAGTAGGCTCATCGGCCAGGGCAACAAAGGTAATACCGCCCAGAATCAGGGCTAAAATGCCGTTTTTCATCGCCATCTTCCTTATGCCTGTACCAGTGGGCCTGGGTTTTTCAGGTACTGTTCGCGAATCGCTTTCGCTGACCAGTAGGTCAACGCCGCCACCATACCGGTGGGGTTATATCCCAGCCCCTGCGGAAACGCCGACGCGCCAGGCACAAAGACATTCGGCACATCCCAGCTTTGCAGATAGCGGTTGACCGCGCTGGTCTCAGGAGACTCGCCCATAATCGCCCCGCCGCTGATGTGCGTGGTCTGATACACGGTGGTGTCGAAATGCGTGCCGGGTTTTTTGGCCCCGCCAATGATCATTTTGGGGTTCATGGCTTCGGCGATCTTATGCATTTTCCCCACCATAAACTGCGCCATCTTGATGTCGTTGTCCTGCCAGTCGAACGTCATACGAAGCAGCGGCTGGCCGTAGGCATCTTTGTAATTTGGGTCCAGGTCCAGATAATTCGCGCGGTAAGACTGGTGCGCACCATGTGCATCCATCGAAAGATGGTGCGTGTAGGTATCAGCAACGGCGGCTTTCCACTGACTGCCCCAGTTTGGCGTGCCGGTTGGCGTGGGCAGACCCGATATCGGTTTGGTGCCCGCCTGGTTCACCCAGAACGGCGACCCGCCGACAAACCCGTGTGGACCGTGATCAAAATTATCGGCATTGAAATCATCCACGGCGACACCGGCCCCGCCCGCCCCAATAAAGGGATTGGTGGTGGTGTTTTTATCGAACAGCGCTTTAAGCGTCGAGAGGTTCTGATAGGCGAAGTTGCGCCCTACCGTGCCTTCGTTGGTGATCGGGTTGTAAGGTTTGCCGATGCCGGACAACAGCATCAAATGGACGTTATGGAACTGGAAAGCAGACAGGATGACCAGATCCGCCGGTTGCACCTGCTCGCGCCCCTGCGCGTCCACATAGGTAACGCCGGTCGCGCGCTGCTTATCTTCCGTGAGGTTGACGCGCAGCACGTAAGAATTGTTGCGCAGCTCAAACTTTGGCTCCTGACGCAGTGCAGGCAAAATATTCACATTGGGCGATGCCTTGGAATACATATAACAGGCGTAACCGCTGCAGTAGCCACAGAAATTGCATGGCCCCATCTGAGCGCCGTACGTGTTGGTATAGGGGCCAGAGGTGTTCGCCGACGGCAGATCGTAAGGGTGATAACCTACGGACTCGGCGGCCTGTGCAAACAGCTGAGCCGACCAGGTGCGCTTTTGCGCGGGCAGCGGAAAGTTGTCAGAGCGGTCGGGAGCAAACGGGTTACCGCCTTTGTCTTTGCCGACGACCTTGCCCTGAATACTCCAGGCACTACCGGAGGTGCCAAACACTTTTTCAGCTTTATCAAAAAACGGCTCCAGCTCCTGGTAGTCGACGCCAAAGTCCTGAATCGTCATGCCTTCAGGAATAAAGTTTTTGCCGTAGCGCGCCTCATAGTGGCTACGCAGCTTCAGCTCTACGGGATCAACCCGGAAATGGACACCTGACCAGTGCAGGCCTGCGCCACCGGTTCCGGTGCCGGGCAAAAAGGCCGCCAGCTGGCGATAAGGTACTGCGGTCTGCGAGGCATCGTGACGAATCGTAACGGTGCTTTTAGACAGATCCTGGAACAGCTTTTTGCGAACGTTGTAGGTCAGTTCATCAATAGACTGTGGGTAAGAACCATCGGGATAGGTGTCACGATGCGGGCCGCGCTCCAGCGCCAGCACGTTCAGGCCCGCCTCGGTCAGCTCTTTAGCCATAATGGCGCCCGCCCAGCCAAAACCCACAATCACGGCATCGACTTTGTTTAATGCATTCGCCATGCTCAGCTTCTCTCCCCACGAATTGACACCGACGGGAACGGATAACGTTCACCGCGCTCTACCCAGTCCATAAAGTCGGCGCGTGCGCCAGGGAAGTTGATCAGCTTCCAGCCCACCATGCCCTGATTACCGCCGTGGATGGGATCGCTAAAGAAACCTTCGCGGGTGTTCTGAAGTAAATAAGAAAAAAACACGTTGGCGGGCAGCTGACTGAAGTTGGCTTTACCGCTCTCCATGTTTTGTAACAACGCGTCCTGCTGCCCGGCATCGAGTTGGGCAAATACTTTAGCGTGCTGCTGCTTGCTGTACTGGTCCGCATCAGCCAGGCCAAGACGGTAAATCTGTTGCGGCACCAGCGGCAGTTGATAACCCATTTCTTTGGGTAAGTCGGGATTAAACGGGCCCTGCATATACCAGTTCGCGCCGGTGGCATAAGGTGTATTCATCTGGCGATCGATAAACTCAGGCACGCCAGCTTCCAGCGCGCCGGGGCCTCGTTCATCGGCAGGAATCAGACGCGCAACCGCAGCCTTAATAAAGGCAAATTCTTCGGCGGTAAACCAGGTGGGCTGATAATCGCGAGCAGACGGAGTTTCGGCGGGTGCGGCCGCCTGAGCGGGTGCAGAAAATGCACCGAATGCGCTACTGCCTACCGCCACTGCGGGCGCCAGGGTGATGGTCTTCAGCAAAAAATCCCTGCGTGAATGACCCTTTTTCTGGTCTGACATGACATTGCCTCATCACCGCATCAACTGCGGTACGAAAAAGAGAAGTGAGTGCGTTGTAGTGGTTTTTATCTGCGGATTTCGGGTACAACCAACTGTTACCGGTAACAGTTGGCGCAAGTGTAACACCATTACCAATAAACATTTAGTTTAAGGAAACAAAAAAGCACAATTCCATTAACATATATTTTGTCGATGTCATGTTCAGAAACAACAGGCTACAGACAGATAGCCGTTTAAACGTTATAAAAGCGATTACACAACAGCGGAGTACCTATGTTTAAGTCTTTCTTCCCGCGACCGGGGCTGTTTTTCAGCACGGCCGCCATTTGGAGTTTGCTGGCCATTTTTGCCTGGTTTGGCTTCGCCAGCGAGTTACCTGGGCATTTTTGGCCTGCTTTTCAGGCGGCAATGAAGCAGCCATTACCCACGACGGTGATGCGTTTTATTGCACCGAGTGAATTGTGGTTTTATGCCTATTACTGGCTGATGGTCGCGATCTTCGCGGTCGCCTGGCGGCTGGCTGATAACCATCCCTGGCAGCGCTGGTCGGTATGGGGTTCGGCACTGATTATTTTTGTTACCTGGTTTGGGGTGCAGGTCGGTGTTGCAATTAACGCCTGGTATCAGCCCTTTTACGACCTGATCCAAAAGGCATTAACAAAACCAGGCGCAGTACCGATTAGCCAGCTCTATTCTGAAGTTGTGGGCGTAGCAGGCATTGTTATGGTGGCTGTGGCAATTGGCGTAATTAATGCCTTCTTCATCAGCCACTGGGTATTTCGCTGGCGTACTGCCATGAACAATTACTATATGCATCACTGGCAGCGCTTACGTCATATTGAAGGCGCAGCCCAGCGTGTGCAGGAAGATACCATGCGCTTTGCGGGTACTCTCGAGGGCTGGGGCGTCAGTTTTATTCAGGCTATCATGACGCTCATCGCCTTTTTACCCATACTGGTTCAGTTGTCGCATCATGTAAAAAGCGTACCGATTCTTGGCTCCATACCTTATGCACTGGTCATTGCCGCCGTTGTCTGGTCTGTACTGGGAACAGGACTATTAGCATTAGTCGGATTAAAGTTACCAGGCCTGGAGTTTCGTAATCAGCGGGTAGAAGCCGCTTATCGTAAAGAACTGGTTTACGGTGAAGACCATGCCGATCGCGCCACGCCGCCGACGGTAAAAGTGCTTTTCGACAATGTCAGGTTGAATTACTTCCGACTCTACTTTCATTATCTGTATTTCAATATTGCCAGGATGTTCTATTTGCAGATAGACAATGTCTTTGGCCTGATTATGTTGTTTCCCTCAATCGCCGCCGGAACCATAACGCTGGGTCTGCTAAACCAAATCAGCAACGTTTTCGATCAGGTGCGCAGCTCGTTCCAGTACCTCATCACCTCGTGGTCAACATTGGTTGAACTGATGTCTATCTATAAACGTCTGCGCAGCTTTGAGCAGATTCTGGATGACGTGCCGCACGGTGAGATGATGCGTGACGCCTCTGAAGACGTGTCATAACCTGAGATCTTCGCCTGCGGCGGATTAGCGCAGCAGGCGAATCATCATGCGTTCAGCGTCATGCACAGGATGCTGCCAGGCCATGCTGGCAGCGCTTTGCGCCATTCCGGCGGTTTGACGCTGACAAACCGTGCTTTTCCGTTGACAGCGATCGCCAGACTGGGAGCCGTCTTAGCGGCCTTCCGGGTGATGCTGATACGTTTTCGCCTTTATCCCCCTGACCTGAGTCACGCTCTCCTCACCTAAATCGGTGATGTCCTCTCACATCCCCTGGCGCCTGACAGGGCTACGGCAGCCTTACCGTTTCACGCGTTGACGACCGTTCGGGGTAAGCGTGTTTATCACCTTGCTGCTACTGGCAGCAAAACGTTTCCCGCATGACGCCGTTACCGGTGCAGCAAGCGCGTTAGTGTGTTTGAAATTCAGGCAAGCGCCTGATGCAGGCTGAAATGATTATTGCGTGCTTAAAAAGGTGAACGTCTGGCAGGGAAACAAGGATGGGAAAGGATAAGACGGAAACGGATATGCACCCACAAACGCCGCCAGGACGCCCAAAGGCGTCCTGTCAGCACACAACTTCCAGCATTATTTCAGCAGTTCAGCCGTCATATGTACGCCGTTGTTGGTGTTGGCTTCGGTGATTTTATAGGAAGCACCAGCTTCTTGCGCCTGCGCAGCAATTTTCGCTTCGGTGCTGTCCAGAGTAGAACCGGTCGCGGTCACAGTTTGCGCGAAGCCTGCAACAGGAAGTACGGCAAGGGCGATAACAGCAGCAAAAGTTTTGATAGCTTTCATGATTAATTCCTCGGTCTTTTTCAGTTTAATTAAGGCGTTCTGCCTTGTGTGAAAACATAATAGGCCGAATCTTGATCAGAAAAAAGCAGAGGGTTTTGCTTAAGTTGTTCAATAAAACTGAAAGTAAAGAGCACGTTTAGCTTGGTTAAAACACAAAAGGTTAAAAAACCAGGATAAAATAGAAAGGCAGCATATATTGCTGCCATAGGTCCACTCAACCGTGATGCCTGACGCGCGTATATATCGTGAGCGCCGCCACCAGCATCAGCGCGCTGCTGGCAAGAAACACACCGCCCGCGCCGCGAAAATCGAACATCCAGCCTCCTGCAGCCGCGCCCACCGTGATGGCCAGCTGTATGGTCGCCACCAGTAAACCGCCGCCGGATTCGGCATCGTCAGGCACCGCTCGTGAAATCCATGTCGACCAGCCCGTCGGCATCGAACCAAAGGCCAGGCCCCAGAGCGCAACGCCCACGGCGACCAGCCCACCCACATGACCAAACCCTACCAACAGTGAGGCTGTGATGCCCATCAGCAAGGCCATTCCGCTCAGCGTCAGTGACACACTACGTGTCACCAGATAACCAGCCAGATAGGTGCCCAAAAAGTTGGCGATGCCGAATGCCAGCAGCACCAGAGAGAGCTGGCTAAGGTTCAAGCGTGCCACGCTTTCCAGGAACGGACGCAGATAAGTGAAAAAAGCAAAGTGGGCGGTAAACATGATGATCACCGCCAGCATTCCCCAGCGCATGACATTAATCCGTAGCAATGACAGCACGCCGCCGCTGCGCGTGTTGCCTTCCACCGGCATGGCGGGAAGCGTGAAAAACTGCCACAGCAGGGAAGTCGCCCCCAGGCCCGCCGTAAACAGAAAGATAGCGCGCCAGCCGACCAGCCCACCCAGATAACTGCCCAGCGGCGTCGCTATGATGGTCGCCAGTGAAATACCACTAAAGACGATGGAGAGGGCGCGCGGCACCTGATCGGCGGGCACCAGCCGCATGGTAATGGCGGTCGACAGCGTCCAAAAACCGCCGATTGCCACGCCAAGCAGGACGCGCGCCAGCAAAATGACGGTCAGATTGGCGGCAAAGGCCACCATCAATGCCGAGACGATGAGGAGTAGTGAGAATGCCAGCATCATCACCCGGCGATCGATACGTCCTGCCACGCTGCCTACGGTCAGGCTGGTAAAGAGTGCAATCAGGGCCGTGACGGTAACGGTTTGCCCTGCCAGCCCTTCTGAGACATTAAGGCTGTGTGCTATCGGCGTCAGCAGGCTGATCGGTAAAAACTCTGCGGTGATCAGGCTAAACACGCCAAACGCCATCGCAAAGACGGCCCCCCACGCAGGACGCGTGGATAAGGAAACCTCATCAGCCACGTCGGTGTTCAGACTCATGTTGCTTCTCCGGATAAAAAAAGTAGTGCTGAGCATAGAGGGGAAGAGCAAGACGATCTATGATGGTTACACCGTTATTTTTGATAATTCGTCTGGATTCTGCCATGAGCCGTTACGATGAGTTAACCAGTGAGTTGCTAATGGGCATGCGCCTGTACGGCGTTAACTACCAACGTATTGCCGTCAGCGCCCCGTTTGGCTTGCGCTTTAACGCCTCGCCGGGACGTGCCCAGTTTCATTTCGTGGGCCGCGGTACGCTGTTGGTGCGAGGTGCATCCGGCGCACTCTTCACGCTCAACAGTGGCGATGCCCTGCTCATCCCACACGGTAAACCGCACAGCCTGCTTTCCAGTGAGGAGGCGGACTGTCAGTGTATTGACTCCCTGGCAAGCAAACCGATCTGCGACAGCATCTGCGCCATTACCGCGCCCGCGGATGCCTGTGAAGATGACCACAGCGTCTTGTTATTCAGCGCCAGCATGGCGTTTGAACTGGGCGGTATGCAGCCTTTAATCAACACCATGCCGGACGTCATGCTGGTCAGTACGCTGCTGTCGCAATATCCGGAGATTCGCCCAATGCTGGAAGCGATGGAACGAGAGTCCCGCACCCGACATGCGGGCCATGCGGGCATCCTTTCGCGTCTGGCGGATGTGGTCGCTGCGCTGGTGGTGCGTGGCTGGGTGGAGAATGGCTGCGGGCAAAGTAGCGGACTGGTACAGGCGATGCGCGATCCGCGCCTGAGTCAGGCCATTGCGGCCATGCACCGTTCGCCAGGCGAGAACTGGACGGTAGAACGTCTGGCGCGCGAAGCCGGAAGTTCACGCTCGGTGTTTGCCGAACGCTTTCTTCATGCCACCGGTATGACGCCGCTGCGCTACCTGACCGAATTACGTATGCGACTGGCCGTCAAGCGCATCGTCAATCATGGCGAAGCGCTGGAAACGGTAGCCTTCGATTTGGGGTACGGTTCGCTGGCCGCTTTTAGCCGCGCGTTCAAACGGATTATCGGACGGTCGCCGGGTGCGCTGCGTGCCGAGTACGTGAGCACGCAGGCAGCCGTGTCTTAGCGAAATACGCTTATCGCTTCCACCAGCCGGTTAGCCTGGTGAGTCATGCGACCCGAGGCTTCCGCGCTTTCCTGTACACGGGCGGCATTTTGATGGGTGATATCATCCAGATCTTCCACCGCCGTGCTCACTTCACTCAGCGCGGTGGACTGTTCGGCGGTCGCGGCACTGATTTGCGCAATCAGAGAAGTGACATTCTGGACCTGCTGCACAATGTCCTGCATGGTATGGCCTGCTGCGCCCGCATGCTCATTGCCTGAACTGACCCGGCTGGCACTGGTTTCAACCAGCGCTTTGATCTCGCTGGCGGCTTTTGCACTGCGCTGCGCCAGACTGCGCACCTCACCGGCGACGACGGCGAATCCTTTACCCTGCTCGCCCGCTCTGGCAGCTTCGACTGCGGCGTTCAGTGCCAGAATATTGGTCTGAAAGGCAATGCTGTCGATCACGCTGGTAATACTGGCAATGCGCTGTGAGCTGTCAGCAATTTCCGCCATCATTCCCATCATTTCTTTCATTACGTCACCGCCTTTAATGGCAGCTTCGCTGGTGTTAACCGAGAGCGAATTCACTTCCTGGGCGGTCTGCGTATTGCTTTTCACCGTGGCGGTCATTTCGTTCATGGTCGCGGCCGTTTGCTGCACGTTGGCTGCCGCCTGTTCGGTACGCCGGCTCAGTTCGTTATTACTGCGGGCAATGGCATCACTGGCACTCAGCACATTAATGGCCTGGCCGCTGACATCATCCACTAACCAGCGAAACATCAAACCCAGCTGTCCAATGGCTCGAAGCGTCATGCCCACTTCGTCGATGCGATCCATCTGCTCAACCTGGTGACTGGCACCGGTTGCCACCCGCAGCGCCTGCTTACACATGCGCTCAATGGGACGGGAAATCTGCTGTTCGAGCCACAGGCTGACCAGCAACAGCAGGCAGGCCATCCCACCAGCAAATCCGCTCAGCGCCAGCGGCGAGACGCCCATTGCCCACACACCGGCTACTGACAGCGGCAATACAGCCAGTAAGGCGGTACGGATGCGCCAGCGCAGCGGCAGCGTTTTCAATATCGACCCCAGACGACGCCAGCCGCTGCGGACAATCAGCCCTTTATGAAACTGGCGACCTTTCGCGCGTCCTTCGCGGAAATCGCGATAAAGCGCTTCACACTGCTTCACTTCCTGCGCTGAAGGCTTGGTGCGCACCGACATATATCCCTGAACGTTGCCATCACGCACGACCGGAATGGCATTCGCCCGCACCCAGTAATGGTCACCGTTTTTACGTCTGTTTTTCACCAGCGCCGTCCAGGGCTCGCCCTGTTTTAAGGTTTCCCACATGTCTGCAAACGCTTCTGGCGGCATATCCGGGTGGCGCACCATATTGTGCGGCTGCCCTTTTACCTCATCAGATGAAAATCCACTGGCCTCAATAAAAGCGTCATTGGCATAGGTGATATAACTGTTGAGGTCGGTGGTAGACATCAGCGTTGCATGATCGTCATAGACATATTCACGCTGAGAAACAGGTTGGTTGTTACGCATAGGCGTCCTTGTTAGTACCAGTCAGACTTGCACCAGAAGCATTAATGAGTGAATGTTAAAAGGTAAAGATTACCTTTTTTTATGTTTTCGGCACTTGCGTAATGACTCTTTAGTGCTACACGTAAATTTGTTGCATTAAAAAAGCCGCTTTATCGCGGCTTTCTCTGTTTTTAGGGGATCGGATACATCACGTCGGCTGAGCTTACTTTGCGGCTACTGGTTAGCACACAGCAGGTTTACTGGGGTTTTGCGCTAAAAGGCACGCCAAATCCATTCACTTTCAGGCGTGCCAATGCGGTTTTCATCATTTACTGCTTATGAATTCAGCTCAGATCGATATTGCGCATACCGAACCACCACGTCAGTAAAAAGCCGCTTATCCAGGCGACGATCAATCCTCCCAGATAAACCGCCATGCCGGCAAAAATACCCTGATGGGAGGTCATCAACGGCAGCGTGACCAACCCAGAGGGGCCAAATACCGTATTCATGCCCACCGGCAATCCCAGCCACGCCACTGAGCCAATGAAAAATCCGCCGATGGCCCCACCGCCGCAGGCCGTGATAAAGGGTTTAAGGCGCGGCAGCGTCACACCATATATGAGCGGTTCACCGACGCCGAGTAAGCCCGGTACGATGGCACCTTTTATCTGGGCACGCAGCAGTGCACCTTTTTCTGCTTTGCACCAGAGCGCCAGCGAGGCCCCGACCTGACCTGCACCAGCCATGGCCAGAATCGGGAACAGTGAATTAAAGCCCTGGGTTTCCATCAGGGCAAAATAGACCGGAATAAAGCCCTGATGGATGCCAAACATTACGGCAATTAAAAACAGTCCGGCCAGCAGTGCGCAACCAAACGGATTGTTATTGAGATGGATAAACAGCCACGACATGCCCTTAAACAACTCGCCGCCTAACGGCATGATCAGCAAGTATGTCAGCGCGCCGGTGATCAATAAGGTCAACAGCGACGTAAGAATCATGTCCAGATTGTCCGGGATGACCTTGCGCAGTTGTCTTTCCAGCCAGCCGCCAAACATGGCCGCCAGCAGGACGCCGATAATATTGCCGCGCGGATCGATCGCCACGCCAAAAAAGCTGTCCATGCCGCTGTAGTAGCCGACTTTCGCATCGGGCACGTAGCCCAGAATAAACAGTGACGCGATGATGGCCCCGTTTACACCCGTGCCGCCAAAGGCTTTTTGCGCATTGTAGCCAATCAGAATGCTGAGAAAGGTGAACAGCCCTTTGCCAAACACTTTCATATAGGCCACGCCCTGAATTAACCAGGCAGGATGATCGCCAGGCGTGCTGAGGTGAAGACTTTGCTCAATCAGCGTGGCAAACCCCAGCAGCAAACCTGCGGCGATGAACCCAGGGATGAGCGGGGTAAAAATGGTGGCGAAGCGCGCCAGAAACTGCTGCAGCGCGCCGGTCTGTCTGGCTTTTATTTGCTGTTTTTGTTGCGCGGCGACCTGCTGCAAAACCGGTGACTCGCCCGGCGCCTGCGCCAGTATTGTCAGCATTCGTTCTGCCGCCGTCTGCGCTTTACCGGGACCGAGCACTATCTGTAACTGATTATCGCTGTCGATGACGCCCAGCACACCAGGCAGGCTTTTCAGCCGGGCAATATCGGCCTGGTTGTGTTTCAGCGTCAGTCGTAAACGGGTCATGCAGTTGCCGCATACGGCGATATTTTCCGCCCCGCCAACCGCCTGCACGATAGCGTGCAGAAGTGCATCGGTCATTTTTGCCATCAGCGTGCTCCCGCATCCTGTAAAGCCTGGCGGATAAAGCCTTTGTGCTGAGCAAGCAGCGCGATCGCCTCGTCGGCAGTTAATCCTGCCAGCACCATCAGAATGGCGGTTTTACAGTGTCCGCCACAGGCCGACAGCGCCGAGCGGGCGCTGGCTTCATCGCAGTCGGTGGCCTGCATAACAATGTTCACCTGACGCTGTACCAGCTTCTGATTGGTGGCCTCAACATCGACCATCAAATTGCCGTAAACCTTGCCGCTGCGAATCATCGCCCCTGTGGTGAGCATATTCAGCACCAGCTTCTGTGCAGTCCCGGCCTTCATGCGTGATGAACCCGTGACCACTTCTGGCCCCACCACTGGCGTCAGCGCAATATCGGCGACCTGCGCCATCTTGCTGTGGGGATTGCAGGTCAGCGCCACCGTGGGAGCAGCGCATTGCCGGGCATAGTCCAGTGCGCCTAACACGTAGGGCGTCCGTCCGCTGGCGGCGATGCCAACCAGCACATCGTCGCGGCTGAACTGGATATCTTTCAGATCCTGAGCGCCTTGTTCCACATTGTCTTCCGCGTTTTCCACCGCCTGTAGAATGGCCTGATATCCCCCGGCAATCAGGCCAATAACCTGCTCGCGTGGGGTTCCGAATGTTGGTGGGCATTCACTTGCATCAAGAATTCCCAGCCGCCCGGAGGTCCCGGCACCACAGTAAATCAGACGGCCACCCGCGCGGAATGCGGCGCAGATAACATCCACCGCGCGCGCAATCGCCGGCACAATGGCCTCCACGGCCAGGGCGACTTTTTTATCTTCATCGTTGATCACCCGCAGCATCGCCTCGGTGCTCATTTCATCAATATGCTGGCTGGCTGGATTACGCCCTTCAGTGATCATCTGACTGAGATCGATTTTCACGATCGTCCTCCACAGGAATAATTTATTCTGAATATTTTTAACACAACGAATGAATAATTCATCCTTTGCAGACGTTTTTTTCTTTCATCGTTAGCGGGAATGAAAACAGGGGCAAAAAAAAGGCCCAACCACCGTTGAGCCTTTGTGTGATAAACCGCGATTAACTGGCGGTTTGCGTCCGTAATTGTAATTCGTACGCCCTGGCCTGTTCTACATCGAACTGGTTTTCCCAACGGGCAATCACCAGCACGGCCAGCGCGTTCCCGACTACGTTCAGCGCGGTACGGGCCATATCCATAATGCGGTCCACGCCCGCAATAAACGCCAGCCCTTCCAGCGGGATACCGACGCTGCCCAGGGTGGCTAACAGCACCACAAAGGATACGCCGGGCACACCCGCGATGCCTTTAGAGGTCACCATCAGCGTCAGGACCAGAATAATTTCGTCCGTCAGCGACAGATCGATGCCGTACAGCTGGGCAATAAAAATAGCGGCGATACTCTGGTACAGCGTTGATCCATCGAGGTTAAATGAATAACCGGTCGGGACCACAAAGCTGGTTATCGCTTTGGGCGCGCCATAGGCTTCCATCTTCTCCATGATGCGCGGCAGCACGGTTTCTGAACTGGAGGTCGAGTAAGACAGGATGAGCTCATCTTTTAAAATGCGCATCAGCGTCGTAATGCGTAGCTTACAGAAACGCGCCACCGCCCCCAGCACCACAAAGGCGAAGAACAGGATCGCGACATACACCAGCAGCACCAGCTTAGCGAGCGGCCAGAGTGAGGCGAAACCAAAGTTAGCAATGGTGACGGCAATCAAGGCAAACACGCCCACTGGCGCGTAGCGCATGATCATATGCGTTACCTTGAACATGGTTTCTGACACGCCACGGAACAGGTTTACCAGCGGATCACGCTGTTCTGACGGCAGAGCGGAAAGGCCCAGGCCAAACAGTACCGAGAAAAAGATAATCGGCAGCATTTCACCTTTCGCCATCGAGGCAAAGATGTTCTGCGGGATCAGCGACAGGATGGTTGCCACCAGGCTGTGGGTGCCTTCCTGCACCTGGGCGGTCGTGGCTTCATATTTAGAGATGTCCACCGTTGCCAGCGTAGACATATCAATGCCGGTGCCGGGCTGAAACACGTTGGCCAGGGTAATACCGACAACAATGGCAACGGTGGTAATCACTTCAAAGTACAAAATCGTTTTGAAACCAATACGGCCCAGCTTTTTCGCATCCCCGACACCTGCAATGCCGACAATCAGGGATGAAATCACGATGGGCACGACAATCATCTTTATCAGATGAATAAAGATATCGCCCGCCGGGCTGAGAATATTATTGACTAACCATTCACGATCTTCTGGCTGATTATGCAACACGGCACCGACGATGATGCCAAGTACAAGTGCGATCAGAATCTGCCAGGCAAGGCTGATTTTAAAACCTTTCATAACGCATAATTTCCTCAGTCAAAACCCGTTTCTCTCTACTGCGAAGGTGCAGAAGACAATACACACAGGGAAGTGAGCAAAAAGCCCGGTAAATTAGAGGGTGTTTGTAGACGGCGTCCCGCATTTAAATGCGATGATTTCCATACCCATTTTCAGACGCGGTCTGAGTTGATACCTGATTATCAGGGGCGGATAAGTACCATTTTCACTGCAGTAAATGCAACCCTTGGTGGCTTCGATTAAAACTTCACCATCTGGTCAGCATAAAATGCTGGCGCAGACGTTAATCCCTAACTTGCTGTTATGAAAAGTAATACTTCGATAAGTTTTCGCATAGCTATTCAGACTATGCTCAATGTGTGTGCGGTTCGTTTGCTGATTTTTTAAACAGCAGCATACACAAAATGTTGCAACTTAAATCCCCATTCTCCGCAGGGAGTTAGCGTTTATTTCCTCTGTTTACGACGTTTTTATGTCAGCAAGGTTAACGCGTGATCTATGGCGCAAAAAAGAAACAAAACCGGCTGTCGGGCTTCACTTAACCATTGATTGACATATGATTAACATCTTCAAGGAGATTCGCCATGAGCCAAAATCATAACTATCCTGTTCCAGAAAATATTGCAGCAAACGCGCTGATTACTGCCGAACAGTATCAGGCGATGTACCAACAATCCGTTACCGACCCAGAAACGTTCTGGGGAGAGCAAGGTAAAATCCTTGACTGGATAAAGCCTTACAGCAAAGTTAAAAACACCTCTTTTGCGCCAGGCAATATTTCTATTCGTTGGTACGAGGACGGCACGCTCAATCTGGCAGCGAACTGTCTGGATCGTCATCTGGCCACCCGAGGCGATCATCCTGCCATCATCTGGGAAGGCGATGATGCCAACGAAAGCAAAACCCTTACCTTTCGTCAGCTTCATGCTGATGTCTGTCGCTTTGCCAACGTACTGGAACTGCTCGGTGTTAAAAAAGGCGACGTCGTCGCGATTTATATGCCCATGGTGCCGGAAGCGGCAGTCGCTATGCTGGCCTGCGCACGAATTGGGGCCGTACATTCGGTGATCTTTGGCGGCTTTTCACCCGAAGCCGTGGCCGGTCGTGTTATCGACTCCAGTGCCGCATTAATTGTGACGGCCGATGAAGGCGTGCGTGCTGGCCGTACCATCCCACTGAAGAAAAACGTGGATGATGCGTTAAAAAATCCCAATGTAAACAGCGTGAAAAACGTCGTGGTCTTTCAACGTACCGGCAAAGATGTCGGTTGGGTGGAAGGGCGCGACCAGCACTGGCATGAGCTGATGCAGAACGCCAGCACTAACCACTCTGCGGCCGAGATGCAGGCAGAAGATCCGCTGTTTATCCTGTATACCTCAGGTTCAACCGGCAAGCCAAAAGGCGTGCTACATACCACCGGCGGCTATCTGGTTTACGCCGCCACCACCTTTAAATTTGTTTTTGACTACCATCAGGACGACATTTACTGGTGTACGGCTGATGTGGGCTGGGTAACCGGCCACAGTTATCTGTTATATGGCCCACTGGCCTGCGGGGCCACGACGCTGATGTTTGAAGGCGTGCCTAACTGGCCAACCCCGGCCCGTATGGCGCAGGTGGTGGATAAGCATAAAGTCACCCTGCTCTATACTGCCCCCACGGCTATTCGTGCGCTGATGGCAGAAGGCGATAGAGCGATTGAAGGAACGGATCGTAGCAGCCTGCGTATTATGGGATCGGTGGGAGAGCCGATTAACCCGGAAGCCTGGGAGTGGTACCACAAGAAGATTGGCAACGGCAAATGTCCGATAGTCGATACCTGGTGGCAGACCGAAACCGGGGGCTTTATGATCGCCCCGCTGCCCGGCGCGACCCTGCTCAAGGCCGGTTCCGCGACCACGCCTTTCTTCGGCGTACAGCCCGCGCTGGTGGATAACGAAGGCCATCCTCAGGAAGGTGCCTGCGAAGGTAACCTGGTGATCACAGACTCCTGGCCCGGTCAGGCCCGCACGCTGTTCGGTGACCACGATCGTTTCGAACAAACTTACTTCTCTACCTTCAAAAATGCCTACTTCAGCGGCGACGGTGCGCGACGGGATGAGGACGGTTATTACTGGATTACCGGCCGCGTGGACGATGTGCTGAATGTGTCAGGCCACCGCCTGGGCACAGCCGAAATCGAGTCAGCGCTGGTTTCCCATCCTAAAATCGCCGAAGCGGCTGTCGTCGGGTTCCCGCACAGCATCAAGGGCCAGGCCATTTACGCCTATATCACCCTGAATCACGGCGAGGAGCCGTCACCTGAGCTTTATACCGAGGTACGTAACTGGGTACGCAAGGAAATTGGCCCGATTGCCACACCCGATGTGCTGCACTGGACCGACTCTCTGCCGAAAACCCGCTCCGGCAAAATTATGCGCCGTATCCTGCGCAAAATCGCCGCAGGCGATACCAGTAATTTAGGCGATACCTCGACGCTTGCCGATCCTGGCGTCGTCGAGAAATTACTTGAAGAGAAACAGTCCATCACCATGCCGTAATCATCCGGCGGAAAGCATCAGGCTTTCCGCCACCACTTCCCTACGTAGTGTGTTTCTGTAGTCACAAAAATATAACTAATTCACGCGCTTGCGTGAGGTCCACGCCTGCATGCTTCTGGAGATAATGTGATGAATGATGCCCTGCCCGAACAGGAAAGGATCTACCAACAAATTGAAAGTAATCCTCGCTTTCAGGAATTGGTACACAAGCGCCAGTCCTTTGCCCTGCTGCTGTCGATAATCATGCTGGTGCTGTATATCGGCTTTATTCTGCTTATTGCTTTTGCCCCTGGCTGGCTGGGTACGCCCCTGTATGCCGGTACCAATGTGACGCGCGGCATCCCGCTCGGGGTGGGGTTGATCGTCATCTCTTTTTTACTCACAGGCGTTTACGTCTGGCGCGCAAATGGCGAGTTTGATCGCCTGACTAAAGCCATCCTCAGCGAGGTGAAACTATGATTCGTCTTATGCTGTGGATGCTGGCAGCGCTGCTGCCCTTTTCTGCTCTGGCTGCCGATGCCATCACCGGTGCGGTGCAGAAACAGCCCGTCAATTATCAGGCGATCGTCATGTTTGTGATTTTCGTCGGTGCCACGTTAAGTATTACGTACTGGGCGTCGAAGCGAACCCGCTCACGTAGCGATTACTATACCGCTGGCGGCAACATCACCGGCTTTCAGAATGGCCTGGCCATGGCGGGTGACTTCATGTCCGCAGCCTCCTTTCTGGGTATTTCGGCCCTGGTGTATACCTCGGGTTATGACGGCTTAATCTATTCGCTGGGCTTCCTTGTGGGCTGGCCGATGATTCTGTTCCTGATTGCCGAGCGCTTGCGTAATCTGGGTCGCTATACTTTCGCCGATGTCGCCTCTTATCGCCTGAAGCAAAAACCGATTCGTACTTTGTCGGCTTGCGGCTCACTGGTCGTCGTCGCGTTGTACCTGATTGCGCAGATGGTCGGTGCAGGTAAGCTGATCCAGCTCCTGTTTGGCCTGAATTATCACGTTGCCGTTATCCTGGTGGGCATTCTGATGGTGATGTACGTGCTGTTTGGCGGCATGCTGGCGACCACCTGGGTACAGATCATCAAAGCCGTTCTGCTGCTGTTTGGTGCCACGTTTATGGCCATTATGGTCATGAAAAGCGCCGGGTTTAGCTTCAATACCTTGTTTACCGAGGCGATGGCGGTACATCCGAAAGGCGCAGCCATTATGCAGCCTGGCGGGTTGGTGAAAGATCCGATTTCCGCCCTGTCGCTGGGGCTGGGACTGATGTTCGGCACAGCGGGATTGCCGCATATCCTGATGCGCTTCTTTACCGTTGCCGACGCCAAAGAGGCGCGTAAAAGCGTGTTTTGGGCCACCGGTTTTATGGGTTACTTCTACTTCCTGACCTTTATTATCGGTTTCGGTGCCATTCTGCTGGTAGGGGCTAATCCGGCCTTCAAAGATGCCTCCGGCGCACTGATCGGCGGTACCAATATGGCGGCGGTGCACCTGGCGGATGCAGTCGGTGGCAGCACCTTCCTGGGCTTTATTTCAGCAGTGGCATTCGCCACCATTCTGGCGGTGGTTGCCGGTCTGACGCTGGCGGGTGCCTCGGCGGTTTCTCATGATTTGTACGCCAGCGTCTACCGTAAAGGACAGGCCAGCGAGCGCGACGAGCTGCGGGTTTCAAAAATTACGGTGCTGGTGTTGGGGGTTGTGGCTATCGCCCTTGGCATTCTGTTCGAAAAGCAGAACATCGCCTTTATGGTCGGGCTGGCATTCTCGATTGCGGCCAGCTGTAACTTCCCGATCATCCTGCTGTCCATGTACTGGTCAAAACTGACCACGCGCGGCGCAATGGTCGGCGGCTGGTTAGGGCTGATCACCGCCGTGGTGCTGATGATTCTTGGCCCAACCGTCTGGGTGCAGGTGCTGGGACATGCGTCGCCCATTTATCCTTATGAGTATCCGGCCCTGTTCTCTATCACTATCGCCTTTGTGGGCACCTGGCTGTTTTCTGTTACTGACCATTCGCAACAGGGTGCAGAAGAGCGATCACGCTTCCGGGCGCAGTTTATTCGCTCCCAGACCGGTGCCGGTATTGAGAAAGGCAAAGCGCACTAACCGCGTTGACTGAGCATAAAAAAGGGCAGTGACCGCAAGGTCACTGCCCTTTTTCTCAAGCCGACATCAGAAGCGCAGTGACGCGCCTACGTACGGACCATCAACGAGTACGTTATCTTTACGACCGCCTTTGTTATTCAGCTCAATATACTGATAACCCACGCGCAGGTTCAGCAGAGAGATCGGCGTGAAGCTCACACCACCGCTCGCTTCCTGGTAGCTGTCGAGATGATCGGTAAGGCCTTCCGGCGCATAATAATACTGACCGTACAGACCCCACATGCTGTTGAAGCTGTACTGTGCGCTACCGCCCAGCGCCACCGCAAATCCGTCTTTCCCGTCTTCAGGATGGGTAAAAATCGCCTTTGCGGTTGGCGCCAGTCGCAGATCGCCGACATCAACGTTGTAACCCAGACCCGCACCATAGGTGCTGCCGTCATGATCGCTACGCAACCAGTTGCCGTTCAGGAACAGGCCCGGCGACGTCGTGCCCAAACCGAGATTAAGGTTGGTGCTGTGCTCGCCAACATCAACGCTGCCTTCGATGGCCTGCGCGGCGCCGCTCAGCATAATGAAGCTCAGAGCGCTTCCAGTGACAAGTTGCTTAAACATGATTCTACTCCATGAAGGGTCAAATAATTCCGCATCAAGGGTAGCAGTCTGAAATGAGGTGACAACTAAATTTGGAAAGCTTTACGTAAAAAGAGATGTCATTTTGTGCCAAAAAGGACAAGTCGCTGTGAATTACGCAGAGAACAGTCGTTATCTGGGTCAACCGTATCCGGCGCAGACTTACCTTAGTGCGCCCACATCAGGTGCCCGATAAACGGAGCCAGTATGACGGTAACGACGCCAGACAACATCATCACCAGGCTTGAAACCACGCCTTCCTGCGGCCCCAACTGGTAGGCGCGTGCCGTACCGGCACCGTGCGAGGCGGCGCCCAGCCCAGCGCCTTTCGCCACGCCCTGTTTGATCGCGATGCGCAGGAACAGTACATCCCCTACCGCCATGCCAAATACGCCGGTCACAACCACAAACAGCGCCACCAGATCGGGCTGCGCGCCCATAGGCTTTGCCGCCGCCAGCGCGAAAGGTGTGGTAATGGATCGCACGGCGAGACTGCGCTGAATGGTTTCCGGTAAATTCAGTAAACGCGCCAGCCATACGGAACTGCATATCGACACCGTTGTGGCAGTTAACACGCCCGCACTCAGCGATAACCAGTGGCGTTTAATCACGTCCAGATTTTCGTAGACCGGCACCGCAAAGGCTAACGTCGCGGGGCCGAGTAACCACAGCAGCCAGTGGCTTTCCGCAATATAGTTTTGCCAGCTGATATGGGTCAGCAACAGCAGCGTCACCAGAATGAGCGGTGTCATGACCAGCGGCATCAGTAACAGCGTTGTCCAGCGACGATACAGCCGTTTATTCAGGTAATAAATTACCAGCGTGACGGCGGCACATAACAGACTGATGAGCAGATTATGCATTATTGCCCTGCTTACGCGCCGCGCGCGTGACTTCAAAACGGTACAGGCGATCGACCACCAGGGCCGTCGCCGCCAGCACCAGTAGCGTACTGACCGCAATCACCACCAAAATCCGCCAGCCTTCCATCTGCAGCAGGTCAGCGTAATTCACCACCGCCACCACCGCCGGGATAAAAAACAGCAGCATCTCTGCCAGCAACCAGCTTGCACCGGCTTTCACCCAGCGCAGCGGTAAAATGCGTAACGCAATCAGCATCAACATCAGCAGCATACCGACAATGTTGGCAGGCAGTGGCAGGTGCAGCCAGTTCACCAGTTGCTCGCTGGCGATAAAAACCGAGATAAACAGCACCAGCTGTAAAGGTAAGCTGAGCCGTTGCAGCCTGCCGACGTTCAGGCGGCGCAATGCCAGTGCCATCGTTTTTCTCCCATCAAGTTAATGCGCTCAGTATAGAATCACGAGGTACTGTGAAAAAAATGAATTAAAATTATTCAAATCATGCCAGAAAGGAATAGTTATGGACGTTCGCGCGTTGCGTTACTTTACCGAAGTGGTACGTCAGCAAAGTTTTACCCGTGCTGCACAAAAGCTGTTCGTGACACAGCCTACGATCAGCAAAATGGTGCGCCAGCTGGAAGAGGAGCTGGACTGCGCACTGCTCATTCGTGATGGGCGACGTCTGCACCTGACGGATAGCGGGCAAGCGGTCTATCAGCGCGGGCTGGCTATTCTGCAAGAGTTTCATCAGCTTGAGGCCGAGATAGGCGATATCAATCAGCTGAAAACCGGCAAGCTGCGGTTGGGCATTCCCCCGATGGTGGGCATGCAGATTGCCGGATCGGTTTCGGCGTTTCGCCGTCGCTATCCGGGTGTGGAACTCAGTATTGCTGAGTTTGGCGGCTTAACGGTTCAGGAAGCGGTGCTGGCGGGCACGCTGGATATTGCCCTGACGGCGCTCCCCGTTGATGCCGAGTTGCCCCTCGAAACCTTATCGCTTATGCAGCATCCGCTGTGTGTGCTACTGCCACGTCAGGCACCCTGGCTGCAGCGCACGCAGCTTGGCCTGAGCGATTTGGCCTCTCATCCTTTGCTGATCTTTAATGAAGAGTTTTCGCTGAACCGCCAGTTGATGAAAGCGTTTCAGCGTCAGGGGATCACGCCTGAGATTGCAGTACGCAGCGGGCAATGGGATTTTCTGGCGACCATGGTGCAGGCGGAGATGGGCCTGGCGATACTGCCGGAGCCCATTTGCCAGCGGTTAGATAAGCAGTCGTTATTGTGGCTTCCGCTGGAGTCCGAGCTGCAGTGGCATCTGGGGCTGATCTGGCGTGAAGGCAGCTACCTGTCACGCAGCGCGCGGGCCTGGATAGCGTGTTGCCGGGAACACTGGCCTGATAATGCGCCGCGTCTTTCCGTCTAGCGCCCCAGACCGCCCGATAATCGCAGAGCGCAGGTTACGGGCGAACGGGAGCGCATAACAAGAAGATTACTCTTCTTTCTCAATCAGCAGCGCTTCCAGCAGGTCCAGATCGTGCAACAGTTTTTGCATCGTCTCGTTTGATATCTGCTGAGTCGCACGCAGGTGATAGACCTCTGCACGCTCGGCACGTAACGCGTTCAGACGAAAACGACGTTCCAGATTTTCGGCAAACAGCGCGTGCTCAAGATCGTTTTTCCCTTCCGCGCGACGCCGCAGATTACCGATTACCCGCAGGCTGACCTCTTTCAGTAACTCAGGGTCGATGTTTTCTTCGGTTTCCTTTTCAAGCCGCGCCTCCATCTTATGCAGACTCTCGATAGCGACACCGGCCATCACCGCTCTTGCATGCTGCAGTTCGTGCCGATGGGCGCTTTTATCGATCGTCTCTACACCGCGCAGCAGCATCGGCAGAACGATGACGCCAACCAGCAGCGAGAACAGAATCACACCGGTTGCGATAAACACCAGCTCATAACGCGCCGGGAAAGGATGGCCGTTGGTCAGGAACAGGGGAATAGACAGCACACCCGCCAGGGTAATGGCACCGCGTACGCCCGCAAAAGAGGCAATCAGCAGTTCACGCAACGAGTAGCTGGAGAACACTAACGGTTTCTTTTTTAACCAGCGTTTGCTGAAACGCTGCATGATCCACAACCAGCCGAAACGCACCACCATTAACGCCGCATAGACCAGGACGATGTCCGCAAAAATCATCCAGATATCCACATTGGGATCGGCTGTTGCCTGGTCAATCGAGTTTTGCAGAATAGAGGGCAACTGCAGGCCCAGCATCAGGAACACCATGCCGTTAAACACAAACTCCAGCATGTGCCAGACGCTGTTGGCGCGCAGTCGCATGGTCAGCGGCGCCTGGCGGATAATACCGGAGCGCGTGATGGTCATCCCGGCCGCGACGGCGGCTAAAATCCCGGAAACGCCCAGGTGTTCTGCAATCAGATAAGAGGCAAAAGGCAGCAGCAGCAGCAGGACAATCTGTGTGGCAGCATCGTCCCCGCCGCTCCAGCGGTTCAGGACGCGCAGCGATTTACCGTAGAGCCAGCATACCGCGACACCGGCGATCAGGCCGCCCACGGCCACTTTCAGGAACTCGACGCTGGCTCCGCCCCAACTAAACACCATGGTGCCCATCGCCACTGCGACCGCAAATTTCAGTGAAACCAGGCCAGAAGCATCGTTCATCAAGGCTTCGCCTTGCAGTATTCCCATAATTTTCTTCGGAATACGACCTTCGCCGACAATGCCTGACAGCGCCACGGCATCGGTAGGTGATAACACGGCCGCCAGGGCGAAAGCGGGAATGAGGGGAATCCCGGGCACCGTCCAGTAAATCAGATAGCCAATACCGACAACGGTAATCAGCACCAGCACCAGCGCCAGGCCAAGGATTTCCCGCCCGTAATGCAGGAACTCGCTGACCGGTGTTTTCCAGCCGTCAGCAAATAACAGCGGCGGAATGAATAAGACGAGGAAGAGTTCCGGGTCGAAATCCACGTGCAGCCCGAAGGTCGGCCAGGCCAGCAGCGCACCGACGGCGATCTGCACCAGAGGAAGGGGAATCTGAAAAGGCAGAATACGGGCAGCCACCCCGGAGAGCGAGACCACCAGCGTCATAATCAAAATAGTAAAAAAGATTTCCATGCTTTCCTTAGGCGGTAGTTATCTTCGAATCAACATTAGGTTAAAAGTGTAAAACAAACTGGCGAGGGCGGGAAAAGCTACGCGTGCTTCAACGAGCAAAAAGCGGATAATTCCGGACATGCCGCGGCACGTCCGGTTGAACAGTCAGATCGCCCAGCCTCCGGCATAAAAAGCGACTAACACGACGGCGATCACCACCGTGCCCACGTTTAGCCTGCGCCACTCACCCGCAAACAGACGGCCCACCACCAGGGTCGCGAAACCGATCATGATGCCGGTAACGATGTTACAGGTCAGCACGATGATCACCGCCGTGAGCAGACCAGACATGGCATCAACGAAGTCACCGAAGTCGATCTTTGCCACGTTACTCAGCATCAGCAGGCCAACGTACATCAACGCAGGCGCGGTGGCGTACGCCGGCACCAGATAAGCCAGCGGAGACATAAACAGAATGAGCAAAAACAGGAGGCCAACAACAATGGCCGTCAGGCCGGTTTTGCCCCCTGCCGCCGTCCCGGCGGCAGACTCGATGTACACGGCCGCCGGTGAGGCACCCACAAGGCCGGCAAACAGGCTACTGACGGAATCCGTGGTCAGCGCCCGGCCGCCGTTAATGATTTGCCCGTCTTTATCCAGCAGGTTAGCCTGACCCGCCACCGCGCGGATCGTGCCGGTGGCATCAAAGACCGCCGTCATCACTAACGCCAGCACGCTGGGCAAGACCGCAGGCTGCAAAGCGCCCATGATGTCGAGGCTGAATAACAGTGACTCGCCCTGCGCATCACGCAGGCTGGGCAAGGCAAACAGTCCCTGCCAGCGCACGGACGGATCGAACGCCAGCCCCAGCGCAGAAATTGCAATAACGGTGAGTAAAATGCCGCCCGGGACACGGCGTTTTTCCAGGCCGAAAATCGCAGCCAGCCCCAGCAAAGACATCATGACGGGGAACGACGTAAAATGGCCCAGCGCAACGGGTAAACCTGAGGCCGGGTTTCTGACGACCAGCCCAACGTTGTCTGCCGCAATCAGCAGCAGAAACAGGCCAATCCCAATGCCGGTGCCGTGGGCGACGCCCATCGGCAGATTACGTAAGATCCAGGCGCGAATCCCGGTGGTGGAAATCAGGGTAAAAAGCAGGCCCATCAGGAACACGGCCCCCAGCGCGACCGGAACGCTAATGTGTTGACCCAGGACGAGGCTAAAGGCCGTAAAAGCCGTCAGTGAAATGGCACAGCCAATGGCCAGGGGTAAATTGGCCCACAGCCCCATGATGATCGATCCAACGCTCGCCACCAGGCAGGTAGCCACAAACACCGCCGAAGGTGAAAACCCCGCTTTACCGAGCATGCCAGGCACCACGATCACCGAATAAACCATGGCGAGAAAGGTGGTCAGCCCGGCGACAATTTCCTGCCGCACGCTACTGCCTCGGGCCGAAATGGCGAACCAGGCATCCAGTTTTCCACTGGCGGGGCGTGATTCAATTGACATAGTTGAGCCTCAAAAATTTTTGTTGTTGGATCGCGCGGTAACCGCCCTGACTTCCCTGAAAGCTGTCATCGCCAACAGGCTGCCGACAAAAAGGCAAACGTTTACTTAGCCGCACAGAACGGGGCATCGTACATCCCCCGTTTAAAGGGGGCCGATTATCCGGCGTTTTCCCGCCGCTTTTCAACCGCTCTGTGAGGATTCCTGGCTATAAAGATCAGGTCGATAACATCGGGGATGCTCTTGATACTATCGTGTAACATTCTGTGCGTCAGGATGCGGTGATGATTACGCCGCATTATCGAGAAAGCAGACGAAGATGACGCCGGGCGGCGTCATCCGATAGGACAGGATAGTGCGCGATCAGCCCGAAAGATGAATTTCACCGCCTTGCTGAATGGCCCGTTGCCAGGCCGCACGCTGTTGCACGGTCGTTAACCATTTTTGCGTGGCGGGGGCATCCTTCAGTCCGGCGCGCTGGCTCAGCGCCAGAATCGGAAAGCTCATCTGCACATCAGCAATGCTGAAACGCTGACCGGCAAACCACGGATGCACCGAGAGGTGATCTTCAATCACCTGCTTATGCAAGGTAAGTTGTTTATCCAGCCAGGCTTTCTGAACGCCTTTGCCGAGCGCCGCACCGATGGGACGCAGCAACCACGGCACAGGCGCGCTACCGAGGCGGCCAAAAACCAGTTTCATGACCAGCAGCGGCATCAGTGAACCTTCGGCGTAATGTAGCCAGTAACGCGCCTGCAGCCGTGCCTCTTCGTCGGTGATCTGCAGCCGCCTTTCGCTGTCGTACTTCTCTTCCAGATACTCAAGGATCGCCCCGGACTCGGCCACCACGCGATTGCCATCGGTGATAACCGGCGACTTTCCTAACGGATGCACTTTTTTTAACGCGTCCGGCGCCAGCATCGTGGGTTCACGCTGATAGCGTTTGACCTGGTAAGGCACTTCCAGCTCTTCCAGCATCCACAGCACCCGGTGAGAGCGCGATTGTTCAAGATGGTGAACGGTGATCATCATGATTCCCTGTCAGTGAATATGCAGCAAGTATAGACGTCACCTTGTCTTATGCAGTGCACCATCCTGTTCAGGATCAAGCAGTACCGCGCCCGACCCCTGCTGCCCCAGCCGATCGCCGGGATTGCGCAGCGGACAGTCACGCATCGATAAACATCCACAGCCAATGCAACCATCCAAATCGTTACGCAGGCGCGTTAGCGTTTCGATGCGCTTATCCAGTTCGTCGCGCCAGTGCTGGGTCAGATTGCCCCAGTCCTGAGCCGACATACGTTTATCCGCCGGCATGTTTTCAAGGCTGTCGCTGACGCTGGCAAGCGGAATCCCAATGCGCTGTGCAATTTTAATAATGGCGACCCGTCGCAGAACATCACGGCTGTAGCGTCGCTGATTTCCGTTATTGCGGGTGCTAAAGATGAGCCCTTTGCTTTCATAAAAATGCAGCGCAGAGACGGCCACGCCGCTGCGGCGCGCTACTTCACCCGGCGTCAGCACCGGTTTTGGGTAATTGCGATCTTTTTTCATTTGGCACTTTACCTCAAGTTAACTTGAGGAATTATACTCTTTTCCCATCAGAACGACACGCTCCCTCACGACGTCATTCGCCAGCAAACGGGCGCGATTTTCATCGCGACTCGCGCGCAAAGGCAGCATGAACGCACGGGGAAATTCACCAGAAGGATGAGGCCATGATACAAGAAGAGATCATTCATTCACTGACACACTGGATTGACCAAAACCTGGATAAGAGCCTGTCAATTGATGAAGTGGCCGCGAAATCAGGCTATTCGAAATGGCATCTGCAACGTATGTTCCGTAGCGTGACGAAACAAACGTTGGGTGGTTATATTCGTGAACGCCGTCTGACTCTGGCCGCAGAAGCGCTGCGGCAAACTCAGCGCCCGGTATTCGATATTGCGATGCAATATGGTTATGACTCGCAGCAGACCTTCTCCAGGGTGTTTCGCCGCCAGTTTTCCCAAACGCCCACGGCTTATCGCCATGCTATGCGCCGCCAGACGATTCAGCGTCCGCGCCTGATGAGTTTTGACTGCAGCGACAATATGACCAGCTTTACCCAGCGCACCATGGGCGAGTGCTGTCCGGTTAGCTGAATATCACCGTGCGCCTGGCTGGGCGCACACCGCTTTTCTCAGGTTTCCTTCCCCTGCACCCGCCACCCACTTCTGCTGAAAAACCAGACAAATTTTGTACAAAATTGGAAAATCGAATGCTATAGTGTGATCCACATCACATTATGACATTTGTTGCCGACGAAAGAGCCCGACCTGACAGACTTTTCCGCCGACGTGATGCTCGCAGACAGTCAGGCGTAATCTCCGATTTTGAGGTCAAAATTGATGGCTACCTTAACCACCAGTTTTCTTGTTATGCGCTGGGAATTGTTGAGCGCTGTAATGATGTTCTTTGCCAGCACGTTAAAAACCCGACTTCGCCAGGATAGCCATCACGTGATGGCATTTATCTGTGGCAGCGTTGGCGTGGGAATGTCGTGCTGGTTTGTGACGGGCTTGATGGGCATCACGCTGAGTATGGAAAACGTACACCATTTTTTCAGCGTCTCTAAAGACGTCTTTATTGACGTAATGAGTCATGCGCCAGCTAACTGGCAAATGCCCTGATTGACCAATAAAAAACCCCGCAACGCGGGGTTTTTTATATTGCTGTGTAACGTCAAATTTTCTTCAACATGACAGGAATCGCAATATCCTGCACTTCTACGTCCGGCCTCTGCGTTCCGCGACGATCCTGAATCCACATGTCACCCATCATCTGATCTAATCCGCTATCCAGCCCCGTCACCATGCCTGCGCCTGGCGTAAACGTAAGCTCGCCGAAGTAAATGTGTTGGTCATGGATATACCAGTCCACGCGCACATAGTCGAAGTCGCTGGCCAGCGTTTTGCTTAATGCCAGTGCCTGCTCTAACGAAGGCATAACCGTTGAAACGTCGAGCCCGGTATCACGAATTTTATGAAACACCTCGCTCAGGTTGTTCACATAAAAGTTCATCGAAAGCTGAGGCTGGCCGCGGTTGTAAATGACCTGAAGCACATACTCAAAGTTGCCATCACGCTTATTGAACATGTGAAACTTGTAATCAACCGGTGCCTGTTTGCCATCACCAATGTACTGCTCCACCAAAATGCGTGGCTTGATGTAGCGATAGTGGATCTCGCGAGCTTCGCTGGCAAAATCCGTTTTTAACCACGTGTAGCAGTTATGAATGATTTGCTGCTTGCGAAGGGCACTCGGTTCCTCCAGCACGATCTCTACCATGTTTGAAGCATGGTTCGGTTTAATCACCGTTCCCTTCCAGCGCGTCAGGTTGTTGAGCGTGGTGGGATCGGTGGTGTCGTGCAGCAAGGGAATCAGGTACGCACTACCGATTTTCTCAGCAATAAATTCACGCACCGAAAACTTGTCGGACAGGCGTGCATACAGCTGATAATCGCCATGGATGAACTTGCGATACAGCACTTTTTCATTGAAGACCTTTGGCTCATGCAGGTTGGGAAGCCTTCTGAACTTGCGGAAGTAATAAATCCGATCCTGATAAGTCCAGGGCATCTTCTTGATAAAGTACTGCAAACTTCTTCTAAGCTCTTGTTTTAACTTGAGCATATTTGACCTCATTTGTAGGTTTTGTAGTTCAGTGAGGAAACCTGGATTTTTTGAATAACGCCGTGTTTAAAAAAATAATTCATGACGGTCAGGGACAGGAGCTCTGAAAGAAAAACGCTCCATGCGGCTCCCGTAATGCCGTAGTCCTGAATTAGCCACCAGGAAAGCGGCATGCTGATGATCACCAGACAAATGATTTTCTTCAGTAAATAATCAAAGCCCCCTTCTTTCACCATGTAGCGATACGCGACGGTTCCCAGTGCCGAAAAGCTGGTCGCTATCGACAGCAGGGTGATGAGCTGGCCCGACTGCCTGAACGCCGGGCCATACAACGCCGTGATGATCTGTTCGCCAAACAACGCAACGATAAGCAGCATCAGCAGGGACACGGCCATCACGTAGCCATTGAGCCGCGCCGTCAGCCTGATCGCTTCATCACCGCGCGCCCGAAAAATTTCGCTGAAGCACGAGGTAATCAGCGCGACCGGGATAAAAATCCATGAAGCGGCGATGGTATTGGCTGCGGCAAACAAGCCCAGTTCTTGTGCAGACGCGATGCCTGCCAAAAACATCTGCGCGGCTTTTACCTGTATAGAAATAAAGATGCTGGAAATCGCCAGCGGCAATCCGGCATACATCAGGTAACGCAAATACAGCGTGCGCGTCGCCGGCGGCGGGAGCCGATCCTGATGCGCCTGGTAAAAGGCGTAGCGTTTGATGGCGTAGGGCACTAACGTCACCGTGACCACTGACAGCGTTAGCCACAGTGGGTTAAGGCGTAGCCAGGCAATGATAAAGCTCAGGGCAAAGCTCATCAGCATGCCAGCCGCATTCGCAACGGCGTTGAGCTTTGAAGCTAAACGCGCGTTGTTGTAGACGCTAAAGGTGTCCTGCGTGACAAAAACAGACGCCACAAATGAGGCCAGCGCAAATGCCAGGAAATTTTCCTGCATGTTGTACCAAACCCAAATTAATACCGGCACCGAGGTAAGAAGTAATAAACCCATACGCAACGTGCGTGCAATGCGCATTAAACGTAAAGCTTTTGTCGCATTTTTACTGACACGTTTAAACAAAATAGTTTCAGTGCCAAATATGGCTATGGTTTGCACCATGGCAAATAATGACGTTGAAAACGCCATCTGACCAAATAGGGTCGGACCAAAGGATTTGGCCACATAAGACGTCACGAAAATGACGCCAAAAACGGAGATAATCTTTTCAGACATCATCCAGGCGGCATTAGCCATTACGCTCAATTTCATCAACTATTCCTTAGTATTACTCTACCTCTACCGCTTCGGCATCCCCATCCCTGGGGCGAAGTAATAAGCGCTTAAATTTCAAAGCGAAATTATAAACATCAAGCCAGTCCGGCTCGGAAATGAGAATCGGGTCTTATTTTATCGAGTGAATTCAGGAGAATTCTGATTATACCTGGCCCGAATACCGCCTATTGGAAACGATTTCAAAGTGAAATCAATAATGTTTCCAAAAACCACCCTTCCATAATAAAACAGGTCAAGGAATGTTGAATATCAAATTTACAGTCGTTTTTTATCTTTGGGATGCGATGAATTTATATCAAAAACCGCATGCCAGGAAGGCGCGGCATCCCGATCAGAATAAAATAAGATTTATCCCATGATGATATTTATTCTAAATATCTTAATTTAACCCTCGCAATTTAACGTGCGTATTTAAATACGGCACTCAATGAAATCATACAGTACCAAAGGTTAATAAAGTAATTCTCATCCATTAATTGATAAGAAAGGTAAGAGCATTTATGAGAAAGTCACGATATAGCGAAGATCAAATCACAAATGCCATTAAAGCTTCTGAATCGGGCGTTAAAGTTAAAGAGATTTGTGAGGAGCTTGGCATCTCTGAGGCAACCTTCTACAGCTGGAAGAAGAAGTTCTCTGGGTTATCTTCAGAAGAAGGCAGAAAAATCAAAGAACTGGAAGAACAAGTTCAGTCTCTGACGCGCGAACTGCATGCGCTCAACTCGGATAAGGAAATGCTACAAAGCGTCCTGAAGAACTTCTTCACCACGAATGACAAACGTCAGGCGGTCAACTTCTTACAGAGCACTTTTGATGTTGGAACCCGGCGCAGCTGCCGTTTACTGGATATAAGCCGTAGCGTTTATCATTACCCAGCCGGTTCTGATAACCGCTAATAGTGAGATTACGGCTTTTAATGGCCACATCGCTGCGATTTGTTCTTACCAGAAGAGATGAAGAGCATTTAACAGGACATTTATGGTGGTGCGCTTCGCCCAGTCCGTAATTAATGAATGGATTGGCGGTTACGCTTCTTTTTTTGCGGTAAAATTGATTCACAACAGCAAAAGTCTCGCTATCTACGCCACTTTTATCCGCCCAATCTCATTTCGGTGAGATTGGCGTCTCTCTTTTTTTTCATTAGCATCCCTAAAAGAACCTATATCCCCTGTGCTTTTATGTTCAGTGCTGGTAATGATATCCAGGCCAACATGCTGTTTTTTTCAGCCCAGGCTGGCCCTGAGAAATTTTTTGCCGATCGCGGAATGATTTCCAACAGCATAAAAAGGTAAAAAAAGCCCAGAATAATCCCAGAAAAATAGTTTATTGCTACTTATCACTTTCTTCAGCAAATACCGCTTGTGGGGTGCTATTGATGCCCATTGTTAAACATTAAATAAAAGCGAAGCGTGGTGAAATCCCGATTTAATTAGGGATAGCTGGAGTAAAAGGGGGGCTTTTATAAGGAATTATCTTAACCAAACGGCCTGGCAGCCCGGTTTTCGGGCGTTAAATTCGCTTCCAGGATACACATCGCCCCCCGATAAATGCCCTTTGAAGGTTAATCGTGGTCGCAATCCGGACAGAATTGCCTATTTTTTGCTCAAAATAAGGCTTTGCACGGTGGTAAATGGACAGGTGAGATCGCATTTTGCCGGGAACAGTGCGTGGCATTTAACTGTTAAGAGCCGATTTCCGTCGTGCCAGCGGTCGATTTCGGCATTATTTCGCTGATGCTGAGTGAGGCATTATCTGAAAAAGCGTGAATATCACCCCTGGTAATAATCAATCACAAGCGGTAATTATTATCAGGGATCGATGGCGGTCACCCGGGGTTGAGGTTTAATCCGCATGGCCCCTACCACGCCCAGGATCAGACAAGTAATACCAGCGGAAGTTAAGGCCGGTGGCCAGCTTTGATACCAGACAAAAGTCCATAACAGCCCAAACAGAATTTCAAATACGATGAGCGGCCCCATTAAAACCGTGGGTAAGCGTTGGCTGGCCGCGTTCCAGCATAAGGTCCCCACCCATGAGCAGAGCAGCCCGATGATCAACATTAATGAGACGAACACCTGCGGTCGGGGGCCAAATGGCAGGGCAAAGTCGGGCCGTTGCCACGCCAGTTGCGCACTCACCAACGCGTACATCATCAGGGCCAGCGGCAGAGTCACTAATCCCTGAGCTGTCGCCCATGTGGCGGGTTTAAGTTGGGGATGGGTTCGTAACCAGCGCGCATTACGCAGCGGATACCAGGTCCAGCAGATGACTGCCATCACCGCCAGGCCAATCCCCGTCAGATAACGGCGGCCATCAAGCGACGCGCCTTGCGACTGCAACTCTGCTGCATTGACACAGACGAGGCCGGCTCCTGTTACCATCAATGCCGGGATCAGCCGCCGCCAGGACAGCCGTCCTTCAAGATGGCCGTAACACAGGTTGGCGGTGACGGCGATAACGATGGGTAAGGTGCCAATAATCATGGTGGAAACCGGCGCGCCCGTTCGCTGGATAGCATTGGCGAGAAACGCGTAATAAAACAGGTTGCCGATCAGCGACAGCTTCAAGGCTTCCCGCCAGTGAGCGGACGTAAGCTGACGCAGTCGATGACGATCGTGCCAGGCCAGCGGCAGGGCTATCAGCCCAAAGGCCACATAACGTCCCGCCGACTGTAAGGTGCCCGGGTAATCCGGGACCAGGATCGGTCCGACAAAAATCAGCCCCCACATCATGCCCGCGGCAAGGGCAAACAGTATCCCCATCAACATCGTTTTTTCCTGTCTGAGTTTTAACATCAGTGTGACCAAATCAGGCAAGAAAGGCTTGTAGCAAATTGCGCTCAGGCTATCGCGAGGTTATCTGTTTTTGATAACGCCCTGGGGTAATGCCATAACGGTTAGCAAAGGCGCGCGTGAGATGCGCCTGGTCGGTCAAGCCCACCGCAGCGGCCACGCTGGCGATCGCTTCGCCCTGCGCCAGCCTCTCTTTGGCCTCATACAGTCGGTACGCCATTAACATTTGCTGAGGTGTCACGTGGAAACGATCGCGGAAAGCCCGTAAAAAATGCCAGGGCGATAATGAGACTAAGGCTGCCAGCGTCTCCAGCCTGACCGGTTCAGCCAGATTCGCACGCAGGTAGTCGCGCACCTTGTCGAAGCGATGCCTGGCTTCCGCTTTGCGGGGAGAGGACATGCGCGCCAGCGGGCGCAATTGAAGCAGCAGTTCTGATAACAAACTGTAACGTGCCAGCGCCGTTTCGGCGTGCCACAACGTCGAGAGAACCTGCGATAGCGGTTGTGCCAGACGGATATCCGTCCTGAGCGCGTCGTTAAACCACCAGCCGCGGTCACCGCTGAGTTCATCCATCAGCTGCGGCTGGATGTAAATCATTTGATAACGCCAGCCCTCTTCGCAGGCCGATTCGCCGGTGTGCAGCTCATCTGGATTCATCATCACCAGCGAATGCGCCGGTGCGGTGTACTGCGTACCGCGATAGCGAAAACGTTGCGCGCCCGCCTCAATCGTCCCAATGCCAAACGCTTCATGCGTATGTGGTTCAAATGCGTAACGAGAGATATGTGCCTGATAAAGCTCCACGCCGGGCAGTTCAGGCGATTGCTTAAACTGCGCGCGATCTTTTTCACAGGGGAAAACTGCAGGAATGCCCTCCACGTCACCTCTCCTTTTATATGCGACACCGTCTTTTATATTGCCCGCAAAGCACGACGACAGGCAAAGATTGTCATCCCCGTTTGAATACGCAACACTGCTTAACAGGCATCCTGACAAGGAACGATCATGCAGCGTGTAGTAATGGTAGTTGATATGCAAAATGGTGTGTTTGCATCGCCGCGTTTCGATCGCGCAGGGCGAGTCGCCCAGATCAACCGGCTGATCAGACAGGCTGACATTACCCTGTTTATTCAGCATCGCGAAGGAAACATGACGGAAGGCAGCCATGCGTTTGCCCTGTTACCTGATATTGAACAACCCCAGAATGCGCATTACATCACCAAAACCGCGTGCGACAGCTTCTGGCAAACGCCCCTGGCATCGCTGCTGACCACTTTATCGGTTACCGACTTCGTGATTTGTGGCTGTGCCACCGACTACTGTGTTGATACCACCATTAAAGTGGGCGCGAGTTTAGGTTATCGCATCACCGTGGCAGCCGATGCGCACACCACCGCCGACCGCACTTACGTCAGCGCGGAGCAATTAATTGGTCAGCATAATGAAGTGTGGGCAGGGTTTGGTCTGCCGGGTAACGTGCCGCGCGTCGTCAATACCGAAACCCTGCTGGCTGAATGGCGGTAGCGGCGACCAACCAAAAGGCACCTGAGCCTATACTTTATGCTCTGACTACTCTTAACGGTAAGGCTATGACTTATGACGCATTTTGGAGGCGCCGTGTTCGAATCCTTTTCCTGGATCAATGAACCTGCACAGTGGCGGTATCATGACGGCACGTTGCAGGTCGTCACCGATGAAAAAACGGATTTCTGGCATAAGACCTGGTATGGATTTGAACGTTTTTCCGGGCATATCTTTGCCACGGAAGTGCAGGAGGATTTTACTTTCCAGGTCAAAATTTGTGCGGATTTTACCACGCTGTACGATCAGGCCGGACTGATGCTGATGCGCGATGCGCAGCACTGGTTGAAAGCGGGCATTGAATATAATGATGGTGCGCCCGCCATCGGCAGCGTATTGACGCTTGGCCAGTCTGACTGGGCCACGGGCATCTTTCCCGGCGATGCGCGGGCATTCTGGCTCAGGTTGACGCGCAAAGGGGACAGCCTGAGACTGCAGTATTCAACCGATGGTCAATGCTGGCCGTTACTGCGTTTGTGCCCTTTCCCGGCAGGCAGCGTTAACGTCGGTGTCATGTGCTGCACACCAGAACGCGCTGGCCTGAGCGTGGCATTTCAGGACCTGTCTTTGACCCCGCCGCTGGATAAGGCCCTGCATGACCTGAGCTGAAGGGAATCGCGTCACGCCAGAACACATGCAGAAAAACAAAAAGCCCCTGTAGGGGCTTTTGCAATACGGAACAACGACGCAATGTCTTAATCAGAACGGAATGTCGTCGTCGAAATCCATTGGTGGTTCATTGTTGTTGCTGGCCGGTGCGCCTGGCTGCTGCTGAGGACGAGACTGCGCGCCGCCACTGAACTGGTTATTGTTCGCCTGCTGCGGCTGTGGCTGCTGAGGCTGGCCCCAACCGTTGTTGCTGCCCTGACCGCCGCCTGCTGCTGGTGCGTTACCGCCCTGCTGACGTCCACCCAACATTTGCATGGTGCCGCCAACGTTCACTACCACTTCCGTGGTGTAACGTTCCTGGCCACCCTGGTCCTGCCACTTACGGGTGCGCAACTGGCCTTCAATATAGACCTGAGAACCTTTACGCAGATATTCGCCGGCAACTTCAGCCAGCTTGCCAAACAGCACGACACGGTGCCATTCGGTGATTTCTTTGTTTTCACCGGTCTGTTTATCACGCCAGCTTTCCGAGGTAGCCAGCGTAATGTTGGCGACAGCGCCACCATTTGGCATGTAACGTACTTCCGGATCCTGACCCAGATTCCCGACAAGAATCACTTTGTTAACGCCACGACTGGCCATGTTGCTGTCTCCCGATGAATTTTTACGTAAACTCTAAACGATCAATTCTAACACGTCCCGCGCCTGGTTTCCCAGTTTAGAGAGGTGTTCCATTTTTAATCATCCGCCTTAAAAAAGCAAAAAACTACTGGATATTTGTTCAGTCTATTTTTTGTGCCATAATGATGCGTTTATTCTGGCCGTGTCGTATGGCGCGGTGAGTGCTGCTAATCCGGGAAAGGTGAATGGATAAGATCGAAGTTCGTGGTGCCCGCACCCATAATTTGAAAAACATCAACCTGACGATTCCTCGCGACAAACTCATTGTGGTTACTGGCCTGTCAGGGTCCGGTAAGTCATCTCTGGCGTTTGATACGCTGTATGCGGAAGGTCAGCGCCGCTATGTGGAGTCGCTCTCTGCTTATGCGCGCCAGTTTCTTTCATTGATGGAGAAACCGGACGTCGATCATATCGAGGGTTTGTCGCCGGCTATCTCCATTGAGCAAAAGTCCACCTCGCATAACCCGCGTTCTACGGTGGGGACGATCACCGAGATCCACGATTACCTGCGCCTGCTGTTTGCCCGCGTGGGTGAACCTCGCTGCCCGGATCACGACGTGCCGCTGGCGGCACAAACGGTCAGCCAGATGGTTGACCAGGTTCTTGAGCAGCCTGAAGGCCGTCGTCTGATGCTGCTGGCACCGGTGGTGAAAGATCGTAAAGGTGAACATACCAAAACGCTGGAGAATCTGGCTACGCAGGGCTATATCCGCGCCAGGATCGATGGCGAGGTGTGCGATCTTTCCGATCCACCCAAGCTGGAGCTGCAGAAAAAACACACCATTGAAGTGGTTATCGATCGCTTTAAAGTGCGCGATGACTTAGCGACGCGCCTTGCCGAGTCGTTCGAAACCACGCTGGAACTGTCTGGTGGTACGGCGATTGTCGCCGATATGGACGATGATGCCGCCGAAGAGCTGCTGTTCTCCGCTAACTTTGCCTGCCCGATCTGCGGATACAGCATGAGTGAGCTGGAGCCGCGCCTGTTCTCGTTCAACAACCCTGCCGGTGCCTGCCCAACCTGTGATGGTCTGGGCGTGCAGCAGTATTTCGATCCCGATCGCGTGGTGCAAAACGTGGAGCTGTCGCTGGCCGGTGGCGCAATCCGCGGCTGGGATCGCCGCAATTTTTATTACTTCCAGATGCTGCGCTCGCTGGCTGAGCACCTCAAGTTTGATATCGAAGCGCCCTTTAGCAGCCTGCCGGACAACGTGCGTAACGTCATCCTGTATGGTTCTGGTAAAGAGAGCATTGAGTTTAAATATATCAATGACCGTGGTGATACCTCGGTGCGCCGTCATCCGTTCGAGGGCGTGCTGAACAATATGGAACGCCGTTATAAAGAGACGGAGTCATCGGCGGTGCGTGAAGAGCTGGCGAAGTTCATCAGCAATCGTGCCTGCACCAGCTGTGAAGGAACGCGTCTGCGGCGTGAAGCGCGCCACGTCTACGTGGAAAATACCACGCTGCCCACCATCTCAGAAATGAGTATTGGGCACGCCATGTCGTTTTTTGAAAACCTGAAGCTGAGTGGTCAGCGGGCTAAAATCGCCGAGAAAGTGCTGAAAGAGATTGGCGATCGCCTGAGCTTTCTGGTCAACGTTGGCCTGAATTACCTGTCGATGTCGCGCTCCGCTGAAACCCTCTCGGGCGGTGAAGCACAACGTATTCGCCTGGCCAGTCAGATCGGTGCTGGCCTGGTCGGTGTCATGTATGTGCTGGATGAGCCTTCCATCGGCCTGCATCAGCGTGATAACGAGCGCCTGCTTGGTACGCTGATTCACCTTCGCGATCTGGGCAACACGGTGATTGTGGTGGAGCATGATGAGGATGCGATTCGTGCCGCCGACCACGTGATTGATATCGGTCCCGGCGCAGGGGTACACGGTGGATCGATTGTCGCGGAAGGGACCGTCGACCAGATCATGGCCGAAGAAGCCTCCCTGACCGGTCAGTTCCTCAGTGGAAAACGCGAAATCGCCTTGCCAAAAGCGCGGGTGAAAGGCGATCCGTCTAAGGTGCTGAAAATCACCGGCGCACGGGGCAACAACCTTAAGGATGTGACGTTAACGCTGCCTGTTGGCCTGTTTACCTGCATCACCGGTGTCTCCGGTTCAGGGAAGTCGACGCTCATCAACGATACGCTGTTCCCGATTGCACAGCGCGCCCTGAATGGCGCGACGATTGCCGAACCGGCCCCCTACCGTGAGGTAGTCGGACTGGAGCATTTCGATAAAGTTATCGATATCGATCAGAGCCCTATTGGCCGGACGCCGCGCTCAAACCCGGCAACCTATACCGGTATTTTTACGCCGGTACGTGAGCTGTTTGCCGGCGTCCCCGAATCCCGTTCACGCGGTTACAATCCTGGCCGGTTCAGCTTTAACGTCCGTGGCGGACGCTGTGAAGCCTGTCAGGGTGATGGCGTACTGAAAGTTGAGATGCACTTTTTGCCGGACATCTATGTGCCGTGCGATCAGTGCAAAGGCAAACGCTATAACCGTGAAACGCTTGAGATTAAATACAAAGGCAAAAGCATTCACGAAGTGCTGGAAATGACCATCGAAGAGGCACGCGAGTTCTTTGATGCCGTACCGGCGCTGGCGCGTAAGCTGCAAACGCTGATGGACGTGGGTTTGTCCTATATCCGCCTGGGTCAGTCGGCAACGACACTCTCCGGCGGTGAAGCTCAGCGTGTGAAACTGGCGCGTGAGCTGTCAAAACGCGGTACCGGTCAAACCCTGTATATTCTGGATGAGCCGACCACCGGGTTACACTTTGCTGATATCCAGCAGTTGCTGGAAGTGCTGCATCAGCTGCGCGATCAAGGCAACACCATTGTGGTGATTGAGCACAATCTGGACGTGATTAAAACGGCGGACTGGATTGTCGACCTGGGGCCAGAAGGCGGCAGCGGCGGCGGTGAAATCCTGGTGTCGGGTACGCCGGAAACGGTGGCGGAGTGCGAGAAATCCCATACCGCGCGTTTCCTCAAGCCCTTGTTGAAAAAATAAATTGTCATGCCCGCCTCTGGCGGGCTTTTTTTTCAGAACTGCTCTGTTTAACCGGATAAATGCAGAATCAGGCAAGATTCAGACACGTATAGGCATATACGCTTTTCGATCCCCTGACTATCCTTAATCCGTTCCTCTTTGGTACGCCCCTGGCGTCACCTTCTTGCTGCGCGCTTTATGCTGCGGCGTTGATTCAAAAATCACGACACACCTTAACTGGAGACTCCATGAACATTACCCATGCGTATGCTGCTCAGGATGCAAAATCCAAACTGGCACCGTTTGATTTCAAACCGCGTGAGCTTCGTGCTCATGACGTACAGCTTGAAGTGCTGTTCTGTGGCGTTTGTCACTCTGACTTACATCAGGCGCGCAATGAGTGGAAAAACACGATTTTCCCAGTGGTACCGGGGCACGAAATTGTCGGTCGCGTTACCGCTGTTGGCCCGGATACGCAAAAATACAAAGTGGGCGATCTGGTCGGCGTTGGCTGTATGGTGGATTCCTGCCGTAGCTGTCCAAGCTGCCAGGAAGGGCTGGAGCAGTACTGTGAAAACGGTTTTGTCGGCACCTACAACGGTGAAGATCGCGTAACAGGTGCTATTACCTATGGCGGCTACTCGACCTCGATGGTTGTGGATGAAAGCTTTGTGCTGCGTATTCCCGAAAATCTTGAGCTGGCAGGCGTTGCACCGCTGCTGTGTGCCGGTATCACTACCTATTCACCGCTGCGTCACTGGAACGTCGGTCCGGGTAAAAAAGTCGGCATCGTTGGCCTGGGCGGTCTGGGTCACATGGGCGTGAAAATTGCACATGCGATGGGCGCGCATGTGGTGTTGTTTACCACCTCACCGTCAAAAATCGAAGATGGTAAACGCCTGGGTGCGGACGAAGTCGTAATCTCTAAAGATGCCGACCAGATGGCCCAGCATACCAACAGCTTTGACTTCATCCTGAACACCGTCGCAGCCCAGCACGATCTTAACCCTTTTATCACCCTGCTGAAGCGTGACGGCAATATGACCCTGGTGGGCGCGCCTGAGCATGATCACCCGGCACCGCAGGTGTTTAACCTGATCTTTAAACGTCGTAGTGTTGCCGGTTCGCTGATCGGCGGCATCGCTGAAACCCAGGAAATGCTGGATTTCTGTGGCGAGCATGGCATTACCTCAGATATCGAGCTGATTGCTATGGATCAGATTAACGACGCCTACGAACGTATGCTGAAAAGCGATGTAAAATACCGCTTTGTTATTGATATCAATACGCTGCGTAACGAATCTGCGGCATAACGCTGCCGTTCGCCCTCTCCCGCCTCGGGAGAGGGGCTTTATCGTCCGGCGTCAGCCTGCTGAAAAGAGGCATCCACCAGATAGTAGATTTGCGAATCTTTTAGCGTGCCATCCAGAAACAGCGTGTTCCAGTGGGATTTATTCAGGTGTTCACTGGGGAACACATCGCTGTGCTCATCCCGCATCAGTTCAGCCAGCGCAGGCGTGGATTTTAACGACACCGCCGGTCGACCTTTCACTTCATGAACCATGGCAAACAGCACGCCGTTGCTCTTAATCTGTGTGGCCTTCCAGTCGCTGTGAACGCTTTGCTCAGCGCCAGGTTTGCTCATGCAATAGGTCAGTAACTCTGAGTTATTCATCATCATTCCCCTTGTAGGGTGGCAACGATACGTCGGGCACCACCGTGAATGCGATGCTCACCCAACCAAATACCCTGCCAGGTTCCCAATACCAACTGGCCACGCTGCACAGGCAACGTCAACGATACGCCAAGACTGGACGACTTAATGTGCGCGGGCATATCGTCACGGCCTTCATAATCATGTTGATAAGGTGCGTCTTCCGGGACATGACGCATAAAGTGCTGTTCCATATCACGTCGTACCGTCGGATCGCAGTTTTCATTCAGCGTCAGTGAGGCTGAAGTGTGTTGCAACAGCAAATGCACCAGTCCGATCCTGATATCACGTAACCCTGTCAGCTGTTGCACGATTTCGTCAGTGACCAGATGAAAACCGCGTGATTTCGCGCTTAAGGTCAAGGTTTGTTGATGCCACATACATTTTTTTCCTGAATCTGTCAGACCATTTAAGTGTGCAGAATGTGGCGCAAAGGTAAACCCGAACCGTAAAAATAAAAAAGCCGCCAGACAATGCTGGCGGCCAGAACCTGCGACGGCTGAGAATTACATTACCGCAGCAAAGGCTTCTGCTACCTGATGGACATTTTTACTGTTGAGGCCCGCCACGCACATACGACCGCTGCCAACCAGATAAACGCCAAACTCTTCTCGCAGGCGATCCACCTGCTGCGCGCTCAGGCCGGTGTAGCTGAACATTCCGCGCTGCTTTAACAGGTAGTCAAAGCTTTTACCCGGCAACGCCGTACTCATCACCTGCACCAGCGCCTGACGCATGTCGATAATACGCAGGCGCATCGCTTCCACTTCTGCCAGCCAGTTCGCCTTTAAGGCAGGATCGTTTAACACGCGTGCCACCACCTGCGCGCCGAAATTTGGCGGGCTGGAATAGTTACGACGCACGGTCGCTTTTAACTGGCCCAGAACACGGCTGGACTCTTCAGCGCTGTCGCACACGATGGAAAGTCCACCGACGCGCTCGCCATAGAGCGAGAAAATTTTTGAGAATGAATTGCTGACCAGCGCAGGCAAGCCCGCCGCGGCAACCGCACGCATCGCGTAAGCATCTTCTTCCATACCAGCACCAAAGCCCTGATAGGCGATGTCGAGAAACGGAATCAGTTCCTGTGCTTTCAGCACCGCGACGGTTTCGTCCCACTGCGCATTCGTCAGGTCAGCACCGGTCGGGTTATGACAGCACGGATGCAGCAGCACGATGCTCTGGCTGGGCAATGTTTTCAGCTTGCTGAGGAAAGCGTCAAACCGCACGCCGTTGCTTTCCGGGTCATACCAGGGATAGGTATTAACCTCGAAACCTGCCCCGCTAAAAATGGCGACATGGTTTTCCCAAGTCGGATCGCTGACCCAAACGTTTGACTGTGGAAAATAGCGCTTGAGGAAATCCGCACCCACCTTGAGCGCACCCGAACCGCCTAATGTCTGGATGGATGCAACATGGCCCGCTTTCAGTACCGGATGCCCGGCCCCAAACAACAAGGGCGCAATCGCGTTGCGGTAGCTGCTTAACCCTTCCATCGGAAGATAGAGAGAAGCCTGCTGCGGCTCGGCACGCAACTGTTCTTCAGCATCGGCAACGGCCTGTAGCTGAGGAATGATGCCTTGCTCATTGTAATAAAGCCCAATACTCAGGTTCACTTTATGCTCGCGCGGGTCCTGTTTAAAGGCTTCCATCAGCGACAAAATAGGGTCGCCAGCATAGGCATCAACGTTTTGGAACACGGTGCAGATCTCCATGGTTGGTCTTGAAATAAAAAGGGCCACTAAACCCTGTAACGCCCGGGACGATGGTTCATTGCGATAATCAAATTAAGCACCACTGCGCCGGCGACAGACGCAACCAACATCGGCAGGCTGACGACAAACAGCGACGCCAACACCACACAGGTATCCACTGCCATTTGCAGTTTACCGGCGCGAATGCCGAAACGGTCCTGTAACCAGAGCGCCAGAATATTGATTCCACCCAGGCTGGCTTTGTGACGAAACAACACTATAAACCCAATGCCCATGATGACGTTACCGAACAATGCCGCATAAAAAGGATTCAGCGTGGAAAAATGCATAAATAACGGGTGCAGGTGGGTAAAAAGTGATACCAGGCCCACGGCACTGAAGGTTTTCAGGGTAAATTCCCAGCCCATACGCTTTACGGCCAGCCAGTAAAACGGGATGTTAATCAGAAAGAAGGCACTGCCAAAAGAGACGGGCGACAGGTAGCTGATTAAAAATGCGATGCCTGCCGTACTGCCGGTCAGGGCACCCGCTTGCTTCAGCATGATCACGCCAAACGAGACCATTAAGGTGCCGAGCAGAATAGCCAGCGCGTCTTCAAGGCGAGAATGGGGAATATCAACGGGTTGTACAAGGTTATCCATAATACTGTCTCAGTGCGAAGGAATGACGCACTGATGCAATAACTACGCCAGCCTTAGTGTGCGGAAAACGCGGTTGTCTTCATCCGCCTGTGTCATCGGCTCTGACAGGGCGAATCGTGCATAGTCGATTTATGTGGCGCACAAAAAACGCATAGATTGACGATTCATCGCACCACATTTGCACATCATGCGCTTTTTTGGCGCACAGCGGGCTCCGCACTCATCATCAGACCATTCTCTTTAAGCCTGCCCAGCACAACCGACGTTTTGACATGGGAAACGCTTTGGTGCCCGGCTAACAACTGGCTGATTAACGCACTGAGTGAGGCTAAATCGGCCACCGCCACTTTTAGCAGGTAGTCGGCATCCCCGGTGGTTTTATAAGCATCAACAATGGCCTCTTCCTGCGCCACCATCTGATGAAAACTCTCGACATACTCAGCGGTGTGGTTGATAAGACGCACTTCGATCAACCCGACCATGCCAAGACCTACCGCATCCGGCGACAGGCGGGCGTGATAGCCAAGAATCAGGTTTGCCTGTTCAAGATTGATACGACGACGTGAGCATTGCGACGCAGAAAGACCCACTAAATCACTGAGTTCCTGATTGGTAAGGCGGCCGTTGGATTGTAACAGAGTGAGGATTTTTAGATCGTAATCGTCTACATGAGTCATGCTGTTTCCATCGCGTAGGAGTGTCGCTTTGCTACAGATAACCCGATTATCTGCGGGATTGTCCAACACTATTTCGTACGGTGGTAAGCGACATGCACAGATCGTGCATGTCGGCGCATAACAGGATTACTCGTCGTCGTATTGCGGTCCGGCGTAGTTATCGAAACGTGACCACTGACCGTTAAAGGTGAGGCGCACGGTTCCGATGGGGCCGTTACGCTGCTTGCCCAGAATGATCTCGGCAATCCCTTTAAGATCGCTGTTTTCGTGATAAACCTCATCGCGATAAATAAACATGATCAAGTCAGCATCCTGCTCGATCGACCCGGATTCACGCAGATCCGAGTTAACCGGGCGTTTATCGGCACGTTGTTCCAGAGAGCGGTTCAACTGGGACAGGGCCACCACGGGCACATTCAGCTCTTTTGCCAGCGCTTTTAACGAACGGGAAATCTCCGCGATCTCCAGGGTACGGTTATCCGACAAGGCAGGTACGCGCATCAACTGCAGGTAGTCGATCATGATCATGCTCAGTCCACCGTTTTCACGGTAGATACGCCGCGCGCGAGAACGCACTTCGGTCGGCGTCAGGCCAGAAGAATCATCGATATACATATTCTTCTTTTCCAGCAAGATCCCCATCGTTCCCGAAATGCGCGCCCAGTCTTCATCGTCGAGCTGACCGGTACGAATGCGCGTCTGATCGACCCGCGACAACGAGGCCAGCATACGCATCATGATCTGTTCGCTGGGCATCTCCAGGCTGAAAATCAGCACCGGTTTGTCCTGTAGCATGGCGGCGTTTTCGCACAGGTTCATGGCAAAGGTGGTTTTACCCATCGACGGACGGGCGGCCACAATAATCAGGTCTGATCGCTGCAGACCCGCCGTTTTCTTATTCAGGTCCTGGTAACCGGTATCCACCCCGGTAACACCATCATGCGGCGTCTGATACAGCGATTCGATGCGTGAAACGGTGGCTTCAAGAATCTGCTCAATATTCTTTGGACCATCATCTTTATTCGCCCGCGCCTCAGCAATCTTGAATACGTTCGACTCGGCAAAATCCAGCAGATCTTCACTGCTGCGTCCCTGGGGATCGTAACCGGCATCGGCAATTTGATTTGCCACGGCGATCATTTCACGTACTACCGCGCGTTCGCGTACGATATCCGCATAGGCGCCGATGTTCGCAGCACTGGGCGTATTTTTTGCCAGCTCTGCCAGGTAAGCGAAGCCGCCTGCCATGTCCAGTTCGCCGCGCGTTTCGAGCGATTCAGACAGGGTGATCAGGTCTATTGGCTTGCTGTTTTCCAGCAGGCGCTGCATCTCGGAAAAGATCAGACGGTGCGAGCGATTGAAAAAATCATTAGCCACGACGCGTTCGGACACGTTGTCCCAGCGCTCGTTATCCAGCATTAACCCACCCAGCACCGACTGTTCCGCTTCCAGCGAATGCGGGGGCATTTTCACGCCTTCCAACTGGCGATCCTGCGTTTCGTTCGATTTGTTGGTGGGTTTATTTCCTGCCATAGTGAATGCATTACCGATCTTCTGTGGGGACGCGCAAGTATACCTCAGTTAAGGGGCGCGCCTCACCCTCATGATGAAACAATCACAGGAGTAAGAATGGCAAAGCGTATTCAGTTCAACGCACACGGCGGTCCCGAGGTTTTAAGCTGGGTCGATTTTGAGCTTGCCGATCCCACTGAGCATGAAATCCAGGTAGAAAATCGTGCGATTGGCATCAACTATATTGATACCTACATTCGCAGCGGGCTTTATCCAGCCAGTCATTTCCCGTCAGGCCTGGGCACCGAGGCGGCTGGCGTGGTGACGCGTGTCGGTTCGGCTGTGACACGGTTTAAGCCCGGCGATCGCGTTGTGTATTGCCAGGCGGCACTGGGTGCTTACAGTGAACAGCATAATGTGGCGGAAGAGCGCCTGATGCTGTTACCGGATGCCATTAGCTTTGAGCAGGCGGCCGCCAGTTTCCTGAAAGGGCTGACTACTCAGTATCTGCTACGTCAGACCTACAAGGTGAAACCAGATGAAATCTTCCTGTTTCATGCGGCTGCCGGTGGCGTCGGGTTGATTGCCTGTCAGTGGGCGAAAGCGCTGGGTGCGCACCTGATTGGCACCGTCGGCTCCCCCGAAAAAGCGACGCTGGCAAAAAATGCCGGCGCCTGGGCCACGATTAATTATCAGCAAGACGATATTGCTCAGCGCGTCATGGAACTGACCGGGGGCGAAAAGGTTGGCGTGGTCTATGACTCGGTAGGTAAAGCCACCTGGGAAGCCTCGCTGGACTGTCTGCGTCGTCAGGGGCTGATGGTGAGTTTTGGTAATGCTTCGGGGCCGGTGACCAATATCGATCTCAGTATTTTGAACAAGAAAGGATCGCTGTTCGTTACCCGACCTTCCCTGTTCGGATACATCACCAATCGTCAGGAACTGGAAACGGCCAGTGCCGAGCTGTTTTCGTTGCTGGCCAGTGGCGCGATTAAGGTCGATGTGCCTGAGCAGCAAAAATTTGCCCTTAAAGAGGCCAGTAAAGCGCATCAGGCTCTGGAGAGCCGGGCCACGCATGGCTCCAGCCTGTTAATTCCCTGAAATAAAAAGGGCTTCCCGCAGGAAGCCCTTTTTTTATTTTTCATTCGCACTGATGTAGGGTCAGAAGCGATGAATATGTTATGAAACAACGCGACTTATCCTGACAGAAAACATAAGTAAAAAGTATGGCCACCGGCCATTATCTTACCGGCAATGTCACACCCTGTGATCCCGGACACATTTAGTACCAGCCGTCTTTTTCCAGCCGGCTAAAGCGGCGTTTAAGCCTGTTGCGTCGGCGCGTCTCTTCGTCTGTAAAAAAGCGGCGATAAAGCCATACCGCTGCCACCGCCAGGATTAACCAGGGCAGAACCTTCACAATCAGTGCCAGCATGCCACCTACAAACATCACCACCGTGGCGACGATCAGGGCAGCAATCACGCCTAACAGGGACACGCCGGTCAGTAACAGCATCAGGAAAAAACCCAACACAAAAAGAATATCCATTTTGGAGCTCCTCGTTATCAATACACTGACTATTACAAGAAACGTGCCAAAGGTTAACTTTTTGATTTTAATAGAAATAGCAGAAAAAACGAAACCCACAATTGATGAAATTAACCAACTATTGGTGTTAAAAAAACCAGCCGGATGGCTGGTTTTGCAGGATTATGCTTCCTGAGGAATTTTGTCGGCGACCAGGGCTAGCGCCGCCTCCAGTACACGGACATCGGCACCGGGTTTGTGGGCGTTTTCACTAAGGTGACGTCGCCACTGACGTGCGCCAGGAATCCCCTGGAACAGGCCCAACATATGGCGCGTAACATGGCCAAGGTAAGTTCCTTTGGTGAGTTCCGCTTCAATATAAGGATACATAGCCCGCACCACCGCGACCGGATCGACCGCAGGACGATCGCGGCCAAATAACTCACGATCCACCTGCCCCAGGATACCGGGGTTTTGATAGGCTTCACGGCCCATCATCACGCCGTCCAGATGCTGAAGGTGCATTTTTGCCTCTTCCAGCGTTTTTACGCCACCGTTGATCGCAATCGTCAACTGCGGAAAATCGCGCTTTAACTGGTAAACCCGCGGATAATCCAGCGGCGGGATCTCACGGTTCTCTTTGGGGCTGAGGCCAGAAAGCCAGGCTTTACGGGCATGGATAATAAAGGTGTCACAGCCACCGCGCTCTGCCACGGTGCCGATAAAGTCGGTAAGGAAAGCATAGCTGTCCTGATCGTCAATGCCGATACGGGTTTTAACCGTTACCGGGATATCCACCACATCGCGCATCGCGTTGATACCCTCTGCCACCAGGCCTGCTTCCGCCATCAGGCAGGCACCAAAGCGACCATTCTGTACCCGATCTGATGGGCAACCCACATTGAGGTTCACTTCATCGTAGCCGCGCTGTTCCGCCAGCGCCGCACACTGTGCCAGGGCGGCGGGATCGCTTCCGCCCAGTTGCAACGCGACCAGATGCTCCTGTTCGCTGTATGCCAGATAATCGCCTTTGCCGTGAATGATTGCGCCCGTCGTTACCATTTCGGTATACAGCAGCGTGTCCGCAGTGAGCTGACGATGAAAGTAGCGACAGTGACGATCGGTCCAGTCGAGCATGGGGGCAACAGAAAAGCGTTGGGATGAAAAAGTATCGGTCATGAAGCGCAGTCGATCCGGTAGTTAACAGTGATGATATTCTGCGCAAGGATAGCATAAGGGCGGACGACAAGGTATCGCCCGCCCGTTAATGGCAAGGGATTAGAAATTAAATCCAAGCTGTGCCATTGCACCCCAGGTATTGTTTTGGCCCACTGAGCCAGCCAGATCCAGATGCACAGAGTTGTTGAACGGTGACACACCGAAACCGGCTGTGGCCACGTTTTCATCAGTAGAACGCATGTCCGCGCGGTAACCGGCACGTAACTGCAACCACTCCAGCACGCGGTATTCCGCACCTACGCCAGCGTACTGGCTGTTTTCCTGCGATTTAAAGCGGTGGGTTTCGGTCAGATCAACATCACCGGTCAGGGTAACGGGGCCTTTATCCCATGCTAAGCCCGCCGTCACTAATGGACGGATTTCGTAAGTATCGCGATAGCCGTTCACTTCTTTCGTTTGCAGATCGCGGGAAACCAGGTTTTGTCCGGTCACGCCCAGCGTCCAGTTTTCGGCGAAGACCGTCGCCACACCGGCATCGATGTTAAAACCGCTTTCGGTGCTGCGGTAACGACCGTCGCGCAAATCGTTTTTGTCGTAGTTATAGACGCTGGCGGAGTAATTATACAGCCAGGTTTTTTGCAGTTTTGGCGTAATACCGATTGAGACAGGTTGTCCGGCAATCGTGAACTCATGGGCAACGGAAATACCGTAATCCGTATTCAACGCCGCCAGGCCATTCGCGCTGGAGCCCAGCAGGTTTTGAACGTTCGCCAGGCCAAAGGCACCGCCAGGAATACCTGCAAAGGTGCCATCAGCAACGCCCTGCAGAATAACGATGTCACCTTCTTTCACATTCGCGCGAACGTGCGCCGTACCGTAAGCCTTGGTGATAAAGGCAAAAGGCAGTGTTTCATTGGGAATGGTTACGGCTATTGCCGCACCCGCTGTGGCATTGGCTTTATTACCGCGTAAATCCCTGAGCGTATTCGCTAAGTCGCCGGAGGCAGCCTGGATTTGCGGGATACGGCGTAACAGCTCAAATCCTGTGGCGTTGCCGAACAGATCCTGATAGCGATTTACCGTATCCGTGATGGTATCGATCTTATCGACCATCTTGTCTTTGTCCGTGATTTGCACACCGGCACTGGGAATAATAATGCTGACGTTATCGTCAGGCCTGGCTTTGGTCATTAACGCCGGGTTAGCCAACACAGCCGAACCGTAGTTTGAGGACGCCACGCCCGTTCCGCCCATGGCGTCGTTGCGGGCATCATACCAGGTTCCGGCGGCCAGCGCGGAAGATGAAAAAACCAGGGCATTGAATACTGCAGGAAAAACCAGAACGGAACGTGGAACGGTTAATTTTGCCATTTGCTTATCATCACCTGAAATATTGCCGTTAATACATTAACGACTGAATAGTTTGTTAGCTCCATTGTGGAGGATTGCTAACGCTTTATTGCTGTGAATTCAGAGTAAATAGTGGCGCAATTCCGTGGATTGATTATTTTTCGATCCGATATGTGAGGTTCCCGCCGAAAATGCTTCAGGCAAATCCAGTCTGGGCCAGCACTTTATTAAGAACATTTAAACATTAGTTCTTAACTCAGTGAGATGTAAAGTAAAAGTAAAAAATATCTATAAACATTCTGAAACAGACTGGTACGAAGCCAGCTGTCATCAAAGGATAAGCGAACGTAAGGGAAGAAACAGAAGCGTGTAAGCGGGCGCTGTCTGGCTGGCGGCAAGGTTCAACGTCATAACAATTATTGTGATAAGATAACATCACCTGTCTAGCGGAGAAACGCCATGTCAACCATGACGCCAGAGCAAATTATGACCCAGGCTGAGAAGCTGTGTTTACAGCGCGGTGTACGCCTGACGACCCAGCGAGCAGAAGTGCTACGGTTGATGGCCGGACAGCCAGGCTCTATCAGTGCTTATGACCTGCTTGATCAGTTGCGGGTTAGCGAGCCGCAGGCTAAGCCGCCTACCGTTTATCGTGCGCTGGATTTCTTGCTCGAACAGGGTTTTATTCATCGGGTTGAATCGAATAACAGCTATGTCATGTGTCATCACTTCGAAGCGCCTGCGCATACGTCGGTTATGCTGGTTTGCGATCGCTGTGCTGGGGTGACAGAGAAGCAGGCTCAAGGCGCAGAGCAGATCATCGCGTCTTTGGCTCAGGAGGCACACTTTGTGCTACGCCATAGCGTGATTGAAGCTCATGGTTTATGTGAGAACTGTGCTGAAGTTGAGGCTTGTGAACATCATGAACATTGTGATCACGACCATCAGACTGAAGGGAAAAAGCGCGGTAAACGGGGTTAACAGGGTTGGGGTTACAGGGTTGGGGTTACAGGGTTAATGTGCACATCCTTGTGCGGTGGCCGGCATGAGCGTACCGACCCGGGTAGGAGCGTCCCTGAAAGCGTGATTACCAGCGGTAATCTTTGTTGGAACCCTCCCAAGCCGTTACTTCTTTCTCCGCTTCTTCTTTCGCGTAGCCGTAACGTTCCTGAATTTTCCCGACCAGCTGATCGCGTTTACCTTCAATGACTTGCATATCATCGTCGGTCAGCTTGCCCCATTTCTCTTTCATCTTTCCTTTGAACTGTTTCCAGTTACCACTCGCTTCGTCTTTATTCATTGCAGACCTCCACGTCATCCTTCGGTTTCGTTTTATTTTGCAGTTAAACAAAATCACGATATAAAGCGCTACTTAACAGCGCCATTCAAAGTTAATTGTAGTAGGCAATTTCAGGTTTGCCGGAAAAAATGAAAATAATATGTATCCTGCGTCATAATTCCGGTTCAGCGATCAGGCAGTGAACCAGGTGCCATTGCGCCAGTGTTTACGCCAGACCAGCCACAAGGATAAGCCACGCAGGGCAAGGAAGACCGCTATCGCCAGCCACAAACCATGGTTGCCGAGCAGGGGCACCGTAGAGAGCGTCAGGAAATAGCCTAAGGCAGCCACCGCCATGCTGTTACGCATTTCTCTTCCCTTTGTCGCACCAATAAACATGCCATCCAGCAGATAGCACCAGACGCCGATTAGCGGCATGACAATCTGCCAGATCAGAAAGCTGTCGGCGGCCTGTTGCAGCGCACGGATAGAGGTGAGGAATGCCACTATCTGATAGCCAAACAGGGCATAGACGAGTGAGAAAAACAGCGCCACCACCAGCGCCTGACGACAGGCAGATAGCCATACCTGCTGCAGCCGGGTGCCGTTTTTTGCCCCGTGCGCTTCACCGGCAAAGGCTTCTACGGCGTAGGCAAGCCCATCCAGCGCGTAGGCGGTGAACGTAATGAACATTAACAGGATGGCATTGACCGCGACGACGTCAGGGCCAATGCGGGCGCCGAGCACGGTAAGAGAGGCAAAGCAGAGCTGCAACAGCAAGGTGCGCAGTAAAATATCGCGATTAAGGCGAAGAAGGCGGTGGATATCGCCGCGCCAGCTGTGAGTGAGCATCTCCAAGGTGATACCCCGCAGCTTTAGTACGCGCCACACCATCACCGCACCGACCAGTAACGTTGCGTATTCTGCCAGCGCAGTGGCGCTAGCGGCACCCGCCACGCCCCAGTGCAAACCCAGCACGAGCCAGAGATCCAACAGGATATTAATGACGTTACCTACCACCAACAAGATGACCGGTGCCCTGGCATACTGAACGCCCAGCAGCCAGCCCAGGATGACTAAATTAGCCAGCGTTGCGGGCGCACTGAGCCAGCGAATATGGATAAACAGGGCTGCCTGTTCCAATACCGCGGGGTCCCCACCAATAAAGCGGGTGGCTAACGTCGTAACGGGATAGCGAAGGAAGATAAATAAGAGGCCCGCGACCAGCGCGATGAGCAGTGGCTGAGTCAGCGCTCGCGCCAGAGCGGTCTTATCACCCGCACCCAATGCCTGAGCTGTTAAGCCAGTGGTACTCATACGCAGAAAAAGCAGCAACATGAAGATGAAGCTGGTGATGGTCGTACCGACAGCCACACCACCCAGATAAACCGGGCTGTCAAGATGGCCGATCACGGCCGTGTCGACCAGACCGAGCAGAGGAACCGTGATATTTGACAGGATCATGGGCAGCGCTAACCGCCACAGGTTTTTATCGGTAGCTGTCAGAAAGCGCATTCTTGAATCCGTGCGATAAACCGCCGGGGCCAGAGATAAACCCACAGCGGCAAAGTAAGGGCAGACTGGAGAACGTTAAGATTGACGCGTGCCAATAACCTTAACGGGTTTTACAACCACTCACCGTTACGGACAATGCCGACAGCCAGACCTTCAACGGTGAGCGACTGAGCACGCGTGTCAACAATGATAGGCTCGAAATCGTTGTTTTCAGGTAAGAGATGCACCACAGAACCCTGTTTCTTCCAGCGTTTTACCGTGACTTCATCATCAATACGCGCAACCACAACCTGACCATTACGCACTTCCTGCGTTTTGTGAACCGCCAGCAAATCACCATCCATAATGCCGATATCTTTCATCGACATTCCGCTCACGCGCAACAGGAAATCCGCTGCAGGCTTGAACATGTCAGGATCTACTTTGTAATGCGTTTCAATGTGTTCCTGGGCCAGTAATGGCTCACCGGCGGCGACGCGACCAATCAACGGCAGGCCGTCTGATGGCTCTTCTTCCATTAACAAACGGATACCGCGGGACGCACCAGAGACGATTTCAATCACGCCTTTACGCGCCAGTGCTTTCAGGTGTTCTTCGGCTGCATTTGGCGAACGAAAACCAAGCTGTGCGGCGATTTCTGCACGCGTTGGCGGCATGCCTGTTTGATTAATGTGGTCGCGAATCAAGTCGTAGACCTGTTGCTGCCTGCTGGTTAATGCTTTCATCCCGCCCCCTGGTTGTTTATACAGTCGCTGTGAGTATATACAGGTATTGGTGAAATGGAAACCAAAACTCAGGCCAAAATCAGTTATTTGACGCGAGATGGAACGCTTATCGCAAATGCGACCAAAGCAGCGTTCCCCAGACAAAAAGGGCCAGTAATATTGCGATGAAAACGGCGGCGGAGCCCATGTCTTTTGCACGTCCAGCAAGAGGATGCCGCTCCTGACCGGTGCGGTCTACCACCGCTTCTATGGCACTGTTCAGGACTTCAACAATAATCACCAGTACGACAGAGCCAATCATCAGGATGCGCGAAACGCTATCGACATCCAGCCAGCAGGCCAGGATAATCGCTACCAGTGCGGTAACCGCTTCCTGACGGAAAGCAGCTTCATGCTGCCAGGCAGCACGAAGACCTTGCCATGAATAGCCCGCAGCTTTCACAATTCGGTTAAGGCCGGTGACATTATTTGTCATAATAAAGGAACTCTTTTCAAAGGATTGACGTCAATATTGGGCAGCGCACAATTGTCGCTGTCACAGATTTTTGCTGCGCTTTCTGATAAGCTTGCGCCGCTTTGCTAACAAGAGGCTTCATGTTGTCTATGTCAGGTTGGCGTATACTTTTTTATAAATTACTGAATTTACCCCTGTCGTTTTTGGTAAAGAGTAAGGCCATTCCGGCCGATCCCGTATCCGAACATGGGCTGGACCCAACCCGGCCTATTATGTATGTCCTGCCTTATGATTCAAAGGCCGATCTCCTGACTTTGCGCGCGCAGTGCATCAGGCACGAGCTGCCCGATCCGCTTTCGCCGCTGGAGATTGACGGGGCCTTGCTGCCGCGTCATGTCTTTATCCACGATGGCCCACGCGTGTTTCCCTATTTCGTGCCCAGCGTCGAGTCGGTAAAAATCTTCCACGAGTATCTCGATCTGCACCGCAGTAACCCTGAGCTTGATATCCAGATGTTACCGGTTTCCGTCATGTTCGGCCGCGCACCCGGCCGGGAAGTGCAGGGAGAAGATAATCCGCCTCATTTACGTTTGTTAAATGGGGTACAAAAATTCTTTGCTGTGCTCTGGCATGGTCGCGACAGTTTTGTGCGCTTCTCGCCAACCGTTTCCCTGCGTCGTATGGCGACTGAACACGGTACGGATAAATCAATTGCGCAAAAGCTGGCCCGGGTCGCTCGTATCCACTTTGCCCGTCAGCGTCTGGCGGCGGTCGGTCCGCGCCTGCCTGCGCGTCAGGATTTGTTCAATCGCCTGCTGCAATCGAAAGCGATAGAAAAAGCGGTAGAAGACGAAGCCCGCAGCAAGAAGGTTTCGCATGAAAAGGCCCAGCAAAACGCCGTTGAAATGATGGAGGAGATTGCCGCCAACTTCTCCTACGAAGCAATTCGCGTCACGGATCGCGTGATGGGTTGGCTCTGGAGTCGACTTTATCAGGGCATCAACGTCAACGGCGGTGAGCGCGTTCGTCAGCTGGCTCAGGACGGTCATGAAATTGTTTATGTGCCCTGCCACCGCAGCCATATGGATTACCTGTTGCTGTCTTACGTACTGTATCACCAGGGGCTGGTTCCGCCGCACATCGCCGCCGGTATTAACCTGAACTTCTGGCCTGCCGGGCCGATTTTCCGCCGTCTGGGTGCTTTCTTTATTCGCCGGACCTTTAAAGGCAACAAGCTCTATGCCACCGTCTTCCGTGAATACCTGGGTGAACTCTTTACCCGTGGCTATTCCGTGGAGTACTTCGTGGAAGGGGGCCGTTCACGTACCGGCCGGCTGTTAGATCCGAAAACCGGCACGCTGTCCATGACGCTGCAGGCCATGCTACGCGGCGGCACGCGCCCTATCACGTTAGTGCCTATATACATCGGTTACGAACATGTCATGGAAGTGGGCACCTATGCGAAAGAGCTTCGCGGTGCCACGAAAGAGAAAGAAGGCTTCATGCAGATGGTGCGCGGCTTACGTAAGCTGCGCAATCTCGGTCAGGGTTACGTGAACTTTGGCGAGCCGCTACCGCTGATAAATTATTTGAATAAGCACGTTCCTGAATGGCGCGATGCTATCGATCCTATTGAAGCACAGCGTCCCGGCTGGTTGACCCCGGCGGCGAACGATATCGCGGCCACCATCATGGTGCGTATTAACGAAGCTGGCGCGGCGAATGCCATGAACCTGTGCGTTACCGCTCTGCTTGCTTCGCGTCAGCGCTCTTTGACCCGCGAGCAGTTGATTGAGCAACTGGAGTGCTATACCCAGTTGCTGCGCAACGTGCCCTACTCGCCGGATGCCACCTTGCCCGACATGTCTGCCGAAGCCCTGCTGGATCATGCGCTCAGCATGAACAAATTCGAGAGTGAAAAAGACAGTATTGGTGACATTATTATTCTGCCGCGCGAGCAGGCGGTACTGATGACCTACTACCGTAATAACATTCATCATATGCTGGTCATGCCGTCGCTGATTGCGGCGATTGTGCAGCAGCACCGCAACCTGAGCGAAGCCGAACTGCTGCGTCAGGTCAGCCTGATCTATCCCATGCTGAAGAGCGAGCTGTTCCTGCGCTGGAGCCATGATCAACTGCCGCAGTTACTGACTAACTTATGTCAGGAACTGACGCGTCAGGGGCTGATTACCGTTGAGGCAGGTCTGTTGTCGTTTAACACCGCGCGTTACCGTACGCTTCAACTGCTGGCCGCCGGTGTGCGTGAGACGCTGCAGCGTTACGCCATCACCTTCTCGATTCTTAGCGCCAAGCCCACCATTAACCGGGGCACGCTGGAAAAAGAGAGCCGTACCCTGGCGCAGCGCCTGAGCGTGTTGCACGGGATCAATGCGCCGGAGTTCTTTGATAAAGCGGTGTTCTCCTCACTGGTGCTCACGCTGCGTGATGAAGGTTATATCAGCGACAGCGGTGATGCCGACGTGGCGCAGACGCTGGCGACCTGGCACATCCTGGCTGACCTGGTCACCAGCGATGTACGCATGACCATCGAAAGCGCCGTGGCGCACGATTAGCGGATCAGTGAAGACGAAAAAGGCGACCTTGCAGGTCGCCTTTTTTATTCGCGTTTTAACATCATCCTCAAACCTGCATTGACGCATCCTTCCGTCTGCAGGCTGGCAGGCGTGGCTCGCCGCAGCTGTTACAGCAGTTGTAAGAACGGCGGCGTATTCATCAGCACGCCCAGAAACAGAACCAGTCCCACATAGTTGTTATTCAGGAAGGCGCGGAAACAGGCCTGACGATCGCGCTGCGCAATCAGCTTTTGCTGATAAACAAATAACCCACCAGCCAGTAATAGCGTCCAGTAAAACGCGCCGTTCAGATCCAGCATCGTCCCCACCAGCGCCATCAACACCAACGTAGACAACTGCAGCAAACCAATAATCAATTTGTCGTAGCGACCAAACAGTATCGCCGTGGACTTAACGCCTATCTTCAGGTCATCCTCGCGATCAACCATGGCATATTGCGTATCGTAGGCCACCGTCCAGCAAATGTTTGCCAGGAATACCAGCCAACAGACCAGAGGTAAGGACTCACTAACTGCCGCCCACGCCATGGGGATCGCCCAGCCAAAGGCTGCGCCTAACACCACCTGAGGCAGATGCGTATATCGCTTCATAAACGGATAGACCCAGGCCAGCGCCAGGCCCACGACCGAGAGCATAATGGTCATCAGGTTCATGCTCAGTACCAGGGCAAACGCAATCAGCCCCAACACCACAAACAGCATTTTGGCTTCTTTCGCCGTCACGGCACCGCTTGCCAGCGGCCGGTGCCTGGTGCGCTCAACGTGCCCGTCTACCTTACGGTCGGCATAATCATTGATCACACAGCCCGCAGCGCGCATCACAAAGACACCGGCGACAAACACCGCCAGTGTCGGCAGCGGTGGGACAGTCATCTTTGCCAGCCAGAGCGCCCACAGCGTTGGCCACAACAGCAGTAAAGCGCCGATCGGTTTATCGATTCGCATCAGGCGGCTGTAAGCCTGCCATTTCGTCATTTTTTGTGTGTTTTGCACAGGTCAAACCCTTAACCTTGATCACGATAGACCGGCGATGCCGGTAAAAACAGTTCCGTTAACAGTAGCGGCTTACCCGACAGCCGCAGCCGGGACCGGCGTCCCCAGAGCGTTTCAACGCTGCCAGGCTCAATAAAGTCGCGGGTAAGTGTTGAAGAGGAGAACAGGTAACGTCCCAGAGGTCGCGTACCGAGTTGCTGTAACATGGTTTCCGGGCCGTTGAGGGTACTTTCAGGCACCAGCGTGCGTCCCGCCAGCCACGGCTGCTCATCTCCGTAGAGAATCACTTCACGCAGCCAGAAACGCTGGTCTGCAGGTAATAACGCGCCGTCGTCGCCTAATTCGTCAGCATCGATAAAGCCTTCGCGTACAGGTTCCACCCTGACCTTCTGGCAATGCTGTTCGAAACGTCGCGTCATGGAGTCCTCCTCCATCAGCCAGTCACGAAGCGGTTGCGTAAATGCGGCATCGTCCAGCGCCAGCCAGGTGAGTGAACGTAATAAACGGAGCGGGTCTTGCGTCATGGCACTTTCCCCCAAAAATTTTCAGAGAGGTAGTTTAGCGCAGAGCGATACGAGGAACACCGTCCTGAATGCTGACGGCTTCGTTACTCGCGTTTAAGCCGGTTACTGTTTGCCAGCCACAGGGTGATAACCAGCACCAGGATGGCCGCGGAATAACATAACGTATCAATGGGATTTTTATGGTCGACGATAATCAGCCTGATGATGGCGGTAATCCCGATGTACACAAAGTAGCGTAAAGGGAAATGGTAGCCCGACTGGAAGTACTTCACGATGAGTGCAATAAATTCGAAGTAGAGAAAATAAATCACAATGCCGTCAATCAGCAGGTAGGACGACGCCTGCTCACCGGTGCTAAACAGGACATTGGCTAAGTGGACTGTCTCTTTGCCCAAAAACACCATCAAAATCACCGCCAGGATCAGCAGTCCCGCGTTCAGTACCCACTGCATCAGGCGCGCAATCTTCTGTGCTACCGGGTTTTTGTCACTCATCTCACGCCTCAAAAATTAAATGGGGTTTTATTGGCGCTATCATGCGTGAGTGTGACCTAAATCACAATATAGCCGTCAGGCTTACCGCACCCGCAGCCTTTCCGCCTCCCAATGTGACATGAGCAAGGCTTATCAATGAACGCCATAACCCCAGAAAGATCAAGATCATAAAGCAAGAACAGCGCGGGTGAGGATGGATGTTTTCACGCACATCGCGTGCCAACTGCGGCCGTTGCTACGCCTGACGCCGGTTATCCCCTTATGACTGCCTGGTTGATTCCACCTGTTGGTAAAGCCTGTCATCCCTTTTTCACATGTGAGGGCTACATTGACTCGGTTTTGGCGACCGAATGATCCAGACCCGGTTTTAGCCCGACACCGTTCAGCTCTACGCATTCACTGCCTTATGTAGCGGTATTGCCTGTATCGACTGGCAGCTAATCAGACGAAGCGCCAGCGCATAAGACGCGATGCGGCCGGGAAAAGGCATTTAACCCACTCCGTTTTCGCAGAAAAGTTTGTGTGTACTTACAATCAAAAAAGCTATTGATAAACCAGAGTATTTCACGATGAGCGAAACAATAACGCTGCATCAGACAACCCAATAGTGCCCTGTTAAGAGTACCGACGCGCACAACCTAAGCCACAGTAAGGAGAACAGCATGAAAACGATTCTGGTGATTCTGGACGGCCTGAGTCATCACGTGGCACAACACGCTATGGGCTACCTGCATGCAGAATGTGCCCATGGCAAAGGCCATTACTACAGCCTGACCTGTGCGCTGCCTTCGTTGTCACGTCCGCTGTATGAGTGCATTCTGACCGGCGTCGCACCGGTGGAAAGCGGGATTATTCATAACGATGTCAACCGCATGAGCCACGAACGCAGTGTGTTTCACTATGCGCGTGACGCCGGGCTGACCACCGCCGCCGCCGCTTACCACTGGATAAGCGAACTGTATAACCGCACGCCCTTCGTACCGGCCCGCGATCGTCACACGGACGCCCCGACGCTGCCTGTTCAGTTTGGGCACTTTTACTCCGACGACGGCTATCCCGATTCCCATCTGTTTGAAGATGCCGAAAGCCTGCGGTTACGTTACAACCCGGACTTCCTGCTGATTCATCCGATGAATATCGATCATGCCGGTCATCAGCATGGCCTGTCTTCTGCCGCGTACCGCAACAGGGCGCGCATGGCAGATGGTTATCTGTCACAGTGGATGCCAGGCTGGCTGGCGGAAGGCTATCAGGTCATGGTTACCGCCGACCACGGCATGAACGATGACCGTTCGCATGGTGGCATGTTGCCAGAAGAAACGACCGTTCCCCTGTTTGTATTTGGTGAAGGTTTCTCGCGAAAGGCCGGGCTGGCCCCGCAACAAACCGAACTCTGCGGCACCCTGTGTTCGCTGCTCGGCGTCACACATGATAAGCCGGTCCATCGCGCCTTGCTGGCGGGTTCAGCGTCCTGACGTTAACGCGCTGAAGACCAGGCAGAGAACGTACAGATTTCCACATTCCCGCCGCGCGGGATCATCATGAGCCGCAGCGGCACCTCACCCTGGACTGACGGCGGCCGTCTTCCCCTTCAGCACTGTCAAAACGGGCGGCCTCGTCTTGTCTGTAGCCAGTCTTTCCACCGTAGATATTCGTTCAGTCCTGTTTCAGGCGTGCACAATCAGGAAGGTGAGCGACGTGCGCCGGGTTGGATTTGTCCATGCAGATCAGTAGAGTAGTCTACATTTAAAGATATCGACATTGCGCAGGTTGCTTAAAACACTGAAAAAAATTGCGCAGCGTCCGGTAGCCACGTTCTCAGATTGCGCTTTCCATCAGGCTGGCAATCTGCACCGCCTGATGGTTGAGGAGCGACTATACGTGTTAACCCTGCTTAACTTACTCTCTGCCGTTGCGCTTCTGGTATGGGGCACACATATTACCCGCTCCGGGATTATGCGCGTGTATGGTGCCGATTTGCGCCGGGTACTCAGCCGCAGCGTGGAAAAGAAACCCATGGCGTTTCTTGCCGGCGTTGGCGTCACCATGCTGGTGCAAAGCAGCAATGCCACCACGTTGCTGGTGACGTCGTTCGTTGCTCAAAACCTGGTGAGCCTGACGCCTGCGCTGGTGGTGATATTGGGTGCAGATGTCGGCACGGCCATTATGGCGCGCATCCTGACGTTTGATCTCTCCTGGCTTTCACCGCTATTTATCTTTTTCGGCGTGGTCTTTTTCATCAGCCGCAAGCAAACCCGGGCCGGACAGCTCGGCCGCACCAGCATTGGTCTGGGACTCATCCTGCTGGCACTGCAACTGATTGTCGAAGCCGCCAAACCTATCACTCAGGCATCCGGCGTACAGGTACTGTTCTCCAGCTTAACCGGTGACGTGATGCTGGACGCCCTGCTCGGGGCCGTCTTTGCCATTATCAGCTACTCAAGCCTGGCGGCGGTGCTGATTACGGCCACGCTCACCGCAACCGGCGTAATCGCCTTTAAGGTAGCGCTGTGTCTGGTGATTGGCGCTAACCTTGGCAGCGGTCTACTGGCCGTCATCAATGGCAGTGGTTCCAACGCAGCCGGTAAACGCGTGGCGATGGGCAGCCTGCTGTTCAAGTTGATTGGCTGCGTGATTATTCTGCCCTTTGTCGATCCGCTGGCAGTGTGGCTGGATAAGCTGCCGGTAAATGACGAAGAGCTGGTGATCTTCTTTCATGTCTTCTACAACCTGATTCGCTGTGTGGTGATGGTGCCGTTTGCCGACGCCATGGCGCGCCTGTGTTGCCGACTGATCGCTGACGATGCCGAAAGCGAGACGACGCTGAAGCCCAGGCATCTCGACAGCAGCGCGCTGGATACGCCAGCACTGGCGCTGGTCAATGCTGCGCGTGAGGTGTTGCGCATGGGGGATGTGCTGGAGCAGATGCTGGATACGTTTCTGCAAGTGGTGCGTGGAGAAGCCCGGGCGGAACGCAGGGTACGGCGGCTGGATGATGACGTGGATGTGCTGTATACCGCCATCAAGCTTTATCTGGCGCGCATGCCCAAAGAGGATTTATCCGAGCAGGATTCCCGCCGCTGGGGGGAAATCATTGAAATGTCGCTGAACCTGGAACAGGCAGGCGATATCATCGAGCGCATGAGCGGCGATGTGGCCGACAAATCCCTTGCCGCGCGACGCACCTTTTCGCCCGAGGGGCTGAAAGAGCTGGAAGCATTACATGAACAGCTGATTGATAGCCTGCGGCTGAGCCTGTCGGTTTTTCTCTCCCACGACGTCACCAGCGCGAAGCGGCTGCGCCGCGCCAAGCACCGTTTCCGCCTGAAAATACGCCGCAATTCCCACTCCCATGTTAACCGCCTGCATCAGCAGAACGTGCAGAGCATTGAAACCAGTTCGCTGCATCTGGGGTTGCTGGGTGATATGAAGCGGCTGAACTCGCTGTTTAGCGCGGTGGCCTACACGGTACTGGAGCAGCCTGATGATGAGCGGGACGACGATTAACATGCGGGGGCCGTTTGGCCCCCGCGAGGTCAGTTTCGCCCGCACTGCGTTACTTTTTTTTCTCGACCGGTTTGCCCGACCAGTAACCCGCAAGCAGCGAACCGGACAGGTTATGCCAGACGGAGAACAGGGCACCCGGCAGCGCAGCCAGTGGGGAAAAGTAGAGTTTGCCCAGCGTTGCAGCCAGTCCGGAGTTTTGCATGCCGACTTCCAGCGCCAGCGTGCGGCAGGTGGACTCATCGAAGCCAAACAGTTTCCCGCCCCAGTAACCTCCCAGCAGACCAATGGCATTGTGCAAGATGACCGCAGCAATCACCATCGCCCCGACTGATCCAATAAAGCTCTGGCTGCCCGCCACCACGGCGCTGATGATCAACAGAATACAGATCATGGAAAAGGCCGGAAGATAAGGCTCGATCCGGCGTACCACGCTGTTCATGGTGTGATGGATGATCAAGCCTAACCCGATAGGGATCACGACGATCTTCACGATGCTCATTAACATCCCCGCGACATCAACCTGAATGTGCGTATCCACATAAAGGCGCGTCAGTAACGGCGTGGCAAACACGCCTACCAGCGCCGACACGGAAGAGATCGTGACGGAAAGCGCCACATCGCCCTTAGCCAGATAAATCATCACGTTAGAGGCGGTGCCGCTGGCAACGCTGCCAACCAGAATCATGCCTGCAGAGAGATCGGGCGGCATATGAAACAGCTTAGCCAGTGCCCAGGCCGCCAGTGGCATCACCAGATAGTGTAAAAAGGTCCCGGCGATTACCGGCGCCGGGCGCGTCAGTACGCGTTTAAAATCGTCAATATTCAGCGTCACGCCCATGCCAAACATAATCAGCATCAGCAGATACACCACCCACGGACCGATGCCAAGAAAGGTCGTAGGTGAGTAGTAGGCAGCCGCAGATAACAGGACGGCCCACAGAGGAAACAAGCGAGTTAAGGTGGCGAGCATGAACAGACATCCTTATAAGCAAGTGAGGGATTACTGTGAAAGAACGCGTTGCCGTTCAGCAGCTGGTCATTAAAAAGCCGGACAATGTCCGGCTTCAAACTTATCCTGGCGATGCGCTTATTCAAACAGATTGTGATGCAACGTACGCACCACGCTTTCAGCATCATTGCCCGGCACCAGGAAGCAGAGGTTATAGCTGCTGGCACCGTAACAGATCATCCGCAGGTTGAAAGGTTCGAGCACGCCGAAGACCTCTTTCCCAACCCCGCAGGCTTTTGACAGCTCGTTGCCGATAATCGCCACCAGCGCCAGGTTTTCTTCCACCTCGACGCGACACAGTGACGACAGTTCCGTCAGCAGCGCCTGGCTCAGCAGATTGTCGCCCGTTGAGGTTGAACCGGTGGTATCCAGCGTTAACGCAACGCTAACTTCAGACGTGGTGATGAGATCCACTGACACGTTGTGACGCACCAGAATATTGAACACTTCAGACAGGAAGCCTGGCGTGTGTAACATATTCAGGCTGTGCAGCGTCACCAGGGTTTGCTTGCGACGCAGGGCCAGCGCACGGAACAGCGGGGGATTGGCTGTCTCATTGCAGACGCGCGTGCCGCCCGCTGCCGGATCTTTGCTGGAGCCGACAAACACCGGGATGTCGCTACGAACGGCAGGCAGCAGAGTTGCAGGATGCAGCACTTTGGCCCCAAAGGTGGCCATTTCTGCCGCTTCCTCAAAGGTAATTTCATCAATACGTTTAGCCGCAGGCACCACGCGCGGGTCAGTGGTATAGATGCCCGGTACGTCAGTCCAGATATCCACGCGCGACGCTTTTAACGCTTCACCCAGCAGGGCCGCCGTGTAATCACTGCCGCCGCGACCGAGCGTAGTGGTGCGCCCTTTTTCTTCGCTGCCGATAAAGCCCTGGGTCACCACCAATGACGCCGCAATACGCGGCTGCAACTGCGCGCTGACCTGTTCCGCCAGAACGGCCACATCCGGCTCAGCACGGCCAAAACGGTCATTCGTGCGCATCACATTGCGAACATCGAACCATTCAGCATTCACCTGGCGTTCACGCAGGATCTCGACGAACAGTAAGGTCGACATCAGTTCGCCATGGCTGACCAGTTCGTCGGTTAAGGCGTTAGAGGTGGCCAGCGCGGCCGCGTCTGACAGCATGCCGATGTTGTCGATCATTCGGTCGATTTCGTCGCGAATAACGTCAGGATGTTGCAGGCGATCGATGATGGCATATTGAATGCGGCGGATGTCATCAAGTTGAGCCGCACGCTGCGATGTCTCCTGACCTTCTGCAAGGGAGACCAGCAGATTCGTGATGCCGGCAGAGGCAGAGAGCACCACCAGCCGGGTATTGCTGTCCTGCAATACCACATCGGCGCTACGGTTCATGGCATCGAAATCGGCAACGCTGGTACCGCCAAATTTCGCTACATTCAGATTCAGAGACATTGTATGACCTCGTGTCAGGGTACGTTGCCCTCACCCGTTGACGGATGAGAAACAGTAATTCAGCCTAAGCACAAGGAAAGAGCAGAAACGGGCAGACAAGATCGAATAGACGAGTCACCCAGAAGCGCTCCACCTTGCAAAACGTCCGACTGTGGACGTTTCTGGTGACAACCCAGAGGATTCAGCCCCTGTAGCCGACAGGCAACACACCGTGTGTTGACCACCTCGGCGTCGCTCCCCCTGATGTGTTATCTCCGGATACGGTTCCTCCAACACACTGCCTGGGCGACGCGCCTCTTCTGGCTTGCGCACAGGTGCGCAAGTAGCGCGCATAGATTTATCGATTTCTGCCCCTGCTGTCAATCACAGTCGTGGGACAATTTTTCATGCAGAGCGCACCGGATAACAAATTTCGCCTTATCGCAGCGACTACAGTGCTTAATGGCTTCAGCAAGGCCACCACTTTCTGATGCGGCACAAAGTATGCGGGCCGCCAATGCGCCATACTTTTCAGCCTTTCTCCCATGGGATCAGACTGAAATTTAGCGGCATTATCCACCGTGAAACAGACGGTTTTCATTACCGTGCCATTATGGCGCAGACAAAATTTTCCTTTCAGTTGCAACTGTGGTCATACTGAAATGCTAACCGGGTACGATGCGACCCCGATGGAATGACGGTTCTTAATATCAACAAGAGTGTTGCCATGAAAAATATCAATCCGACCCAAACCGCAGCCTGGAAAGCGCTGCAAGAGCACTATGAACAGATGAAAACGGCGAAAATTGCCGACCTGTTTGCCCAGGATGCCGATCGTTTTGCTAAATTCTCAGCCACCTTTGACGACCAGATGCTGGTGGATTTTTCCAAAAACCGCATTACCCAGGAAACCCTCGATAAGCTTCAGGCACTGGCAAAAGAAACCGATTTAAGTGGTGCGATTAAATCCATGTTCTCCGGTGAGAAGATTAACCGCACTGAGGATCGCGCCGTGTTGCACGTCGCGCTGCGCAACCGCAGTAATACGCCGATTATTGTTGATGGCAAAGATGTGATGCCTGAAGTCAACGCCGTGCTGGAAAAAATGAAAGGCTTTTCAGAACGCATTATCGGCGGTGACTGGAAAGGCTATACCGGAAAACCCATCACGGATGTCGTTAACATCGGTATCGGTGGCTCCGACCTCGGCCCGTTTATGGTCACTGAAGCGCTGCGTCCGTATAAAAACCACCTGAATATGCATTTTGTGTCCAACGTTGACGGCACGCACATCGCGGAAACGCTGAAAGATCTCAGCCCTGAAACCACGCTGTTCCTGGTCGCCTCTAAGACCTTTACCACGCAGGAAACCATGACTAACGCGCACAGCGCACGTGACTGGTTCCTGAAAACCGCCGGCGATCAACAGCACGTTGCTAAGCACTTCGCGGCGCTTTCCACCAACGCCAAAGCGGTAGGTGAATTTGGTATTGATACGGACAACATGTTCGAATTCTGGGACTGGGTTGGCGGTCGCTATTCACTGTGGTCAGCAATCGGCCTGTCGATTATCCTCTCCATTGGCTTCGATAATTTTGAGCAGTTGCTGAGTGGCGCCCACGCCATGGACAAGCACTTCTCAACGACGCCCGCAGAACAGAATATTCCGGTACTGCTGGCGTTGATCGGAATCTGGTACAACAACTTCTTCGGGGCTGAAACAGAAGCCATCCTGCCATATGACCAATATATGCATCGCTTTGCGGCCTATTTCCAGCAGGGAAATATGGAGTCGAACGGTAAATACGTTGACCGTGCAGGTCAGCCTGTCACCTACCAGACAGGCCCGATTATCTGGGGCGAACCGGGCACGAACGGCCAGCACGCGTTCTACCAGTTGATTCATCAGGGAACCAAACTGGTGCCGTGCGACTTTATCGCACCGGCAGTGAGTCACAATGCGCTTGCCGATCATCACCCTAAACTGCTCTCTAACTTCTTTGCCCAGACCGAAGCGCTGGCTTTTGGTAAATCGCGTGACGTGGTGCAGAAAGAATTTACCGATGCCGGCAAATCTGCGGAATCGGTGGCGCACATCGTGCCGTTTAAGGTTTTTGAAGGTAACCGGCCGACTAACTCCATTTTGTTACGCGAAATCACCCCATTTAGCCTGGGTGCCCTGATTGCCCTGTATGAGCATAAAATCTTCACCCAGGGTGCCATCCTGAATATCTTTACCTTTGACCAGTGGGGCGTTGAACTGGGTAAACAGCTGGCGAACCGTATTCTGCCAGAGCTGGAAAATGACAGTAATATTACCAGTCATGACAGCTCCACTAATGCCTTAATTAATCGCTACAAGAGCTGGCGTTAAATTTCCACAAGCACAAAAAGGCGGCTATTTAGTCGCCTTTTTCATTGCATGGCGCTGAGTGCAACCCGCTTTTAATCTGAAAAGCCCGCAAACGGATTGGATAATTCTTAAAATAGGCTGAGGCAAATCTGAAGATGACAGGTGTTTGAATATGACAATCTTATTAAAAATGGACCTAAATCAGCACACAGAACATTCTTACCTGTTGTTTTATAATGCTATTTAATTTATTCATGCGTGAGGAAATTCCGATTATTCTTATTCCGTACCAAACAATACTAAATAAGTAGAAACCGCTTTGCTTTCTCCCTGTTCGCAGACAAATATTCGGCCTTTTAAGACAAACTCACGGCTTTAAAATAAGTTAACGCTAAATTTACTTAATTTAGCCCGTTTTTTGCCCTGCATTTCGACAGGTTTTTACGTTACTGAACTCTGGTATTTTGTTGCCCTATACTGGACGCGCCCGTAATGGGTCTGTCCTTCGACTTTGTGGCAACGGTTCATTCTGTTGTGCAGAATTGTCGGATAGCAATCCTTCATTCACTCAATGTAGGTGTTGTTATGAAAAAACGCATGATTGCCGGTCTGGCATTACTCATCGTAGCCGTCTCTTCCAGTGCGTTTGCCGCGCCGGAAGAAGCAGGTGCTGCAGCGGGCGCACAAGCGGGCACCATGTCCGCAGGTACGACTACCGCTGTGGGTATCGGCGTGCTTGGCGCGTTAGTAGGACTCGGTGTTGCCGCTTCTGGCGGTGGTGACGGGGCAAATACTGGTACAACAACCACAACCACAACGGGCACCACACGTTGATGGGTACCCTGCTCCTTCGGGCTGTAGCAAGGCTGCGAACGCGCATATCACGATTCATTTGCGCAAGTTAATGAGTCGCCATCAGGACGCCACTGCGTCGGCGGCCTGAAAGAGTAAGGGTACGGGAGCTTTAAACATAACCACACTTTCGTGTGGTTATTTTTACTTTGGCATCATTTATCAGGGACACACTGTGCGCCAACTTCCTCTGCTGCTCGTTTGCCTGCTGCTGCAGGCCTGTACACAAACGCAAAAAGGACTCGAACAAACCGTGATGATGGCCATTGAAGGGCCAGATGACGTCACCGTTACGCCTCAGCAGATTGATAATCTGCCCTATGCCAGCCTGTATGCCCGAATCAATGACGGTCCACGCATTTTTGTCGTGTTGGGTTATAACGAAAACGGTCAGCAAAAGTGGGTGACGCGCGATCAGTCCATGCTGGTCACCGCACACGGCAGACTGATTAAAACCCTGGGCTTGCCTGATAACCTGACAAGCGTCAGCAATCTCCAGCAAGACCCGCTGGCAAAAGGCCTGCACATTAGCAATGGCCAGCGCTGGACGCGGATTGTTCAGTGGACCGTTCAGGGCAACGTTCATAGCGGTACCCTGAGCTCAACCTTTGAGCGTGGCGACGATGAGGTGCTGAATATTGCGGGAAACCGCATTGCCTGTCGCGTCTGGCATGAGCAGCTGCATATCGACAGCCTTAACCGCGAGTGGCAAAACACGTTCTGGATCGACAACAGCAGTGGTCAGGTGGTGCAATCCCGACAGATGCTGGCTGCCGATACTTTCCCTGTTGATATCACCATTCTGAAGCCGGCAAAATCATGAAAAAAATAACACTATTGTTGGCAGGAGTGAGCCTGCTCACCAGTCTGGGTGCGCAGGCCGCAGGCCAGGTCACCGTGCATGCGCCCCATGATACGAACAGCGTCCAGGTCAATCAGGTAGCGAACCTGGCCCAGTTGGTGACTCAGCCTGCACTGATGGCACAAACAGACTGGCGTCGCGCCGTCATTGCCGAATACGGCGCGACGGCAATAGCACAACAACAGTATCAGCAGACACTGGCGCAGCTACGTGCCTGGCGTGCTGACAGCAGCGGAGAACAAGCCGCCGCCATTGATGCTGTGATACGTCAGTTAAGCAGCATCAAGGTGACCGGGCGGCAGTTCACGTCACTGGACCCCGACTGGATTCGCCTGCACCCAATGGATAACCGCCGCCTGGAAGGCCGTTACGATCTCTATCTGACCCAGCCCAGCACCAGCGTCCTGCTGTTTGGCCCCATCGCGGGGGCCGGTGCTGTGAGCTGGCAACCGGGTAAATCAGTGCGGGATTACCTGAGCGATCACCCGCTCCTGTCTGGTGCAGAACGCAACATCGCGATTGTGATTGCGCCGGATGGTACGACGCAGGAAGCGCCCGTGGCTTACTGGAATCACCGCCACGTCGAACCCGAACCCGGCAGCATCATTATGACGGGCTTTTCGTCATGGAGCCTGCCTGGCGCGTATGAAGACCTGAATAGCCGCCTCGTTTCTGTTCTGACTCACCGGATACCAGACTGATGAAAAAACGTTATCTTCTCAGCCTGTTGGCTGTTTCTGTGGCAAGCGCCTGCCAGGCACATGCGGAAATGTATGCGGCCCCGGTAACGCCTTCGCAGTCTGATTTTGGCGGTGTGGGCCTGATGCAGGTGCCTACCGCGCGTATGGCGAAAGAGGGCGAATTCAGCCTGAATTTCCGTGATAATGACCAGTACCGCTACTATTCGGCTTCGTTACAGCTGTTCCCCTGGCTGGAAACCACCGTGCGTTATACCGACGTGCGGACCCGGCGTTACAGTGCGGTGGAAAGCTTCAGCGGCAATCAAAGCTATAAAGATAAGGCCTTCGACCTGAAGCTGCGACTGTGGCAGGAAGGTTACTGGTTGCCGGAGGTGTCATTTGGTACCCGCGATCTGGGCGGTACCGGTTTGTTTGACAGTGAATATCTGGTCGCCACCAAAGCCTGGGGCCCCTTCGACTTTACGTTGGGGATGGGCTGGGGCTATCTGGGCAACAGCGGCACCGTCAAAAACCCCTTCTGTTCCTACAGCGACAGCTACTGTCAGCGTCCTGGCGTCGGTCAGGCGGGATCGATCAACGGCTCGCAGATGTTCCATGGCCCTTCCGACGTGTTCGGCGGGATCGAATACCAGACGCCGTGGCAGCCGCTGCGCCTGAAGGTGGAATACGAAGGTAACGATTACAAGGATGATTTTGCGGGACGCCTGCCGCAACGCAGCAAGGTCAACGTGGGCGCGATCTATCGCCTGACGGACTGGGCAGATATCAATGCCAGCTATGAACGCGGCAACACCTTTATGTTCGGCTTTACCATCCGCACTAATTTCAACGATATGCATCAGGATCATATCGACAGTCCGAAGCCTGCTTACCAGCCGAATCCGCAGCCTAAACTGCTGGAGACCACGGTCACCGGTAGCCAGCTGTCTGAACTGAAGTCTAACGCTGGCCTGGCAGGGCCAAAAATTCAGACCAAGGGCAGCACGTTATACGTCTCGGGCGAGCAAACCAAATACCGCGATACGCGCGAAGGCGTGGATCGCGCAAATCGTATCATCATGAATAATCTGCCGGATGGTATTGAAACCATTAACGTGACGGAGTCGCGTTACAATATGCCGCAGGTCACCACGGAAACCTCTGTTGCCAGCCTGCGCAATGAACTGGGTGGTTATCCGTTAGGGCATGAGCAGCCGTTACAACAGGTCCGCAAAAATCCTGTTGATCCGGACCCTACTGAGCAGGGCATGTTTATTCGTAAAGAGCGCCTGAGTTACAGCCTGTCGCCGGTACTGAACCAGTCGGTGGGCGGCCCGGAAAGTTTCTATCTGTACCAGGTCGGCGTGATGGGCAACGTCGATTACTGGCTCACCGATCATTTTCTGGTCAGCGGTAGCCTGTTTGCTAACGTGGCGAATAACTACAACAAGTTTAACTACAACGGCGCGCCTGCGGATTCAACGCTGCCGCGTGTGCGTACGCACATTCGCGACTACGTTGAGAACAATGTTTACGTCAACGATCTGCAAGCCAACTACATGGATTATCTGGGCAATGGCTTCTATGGTCAGGTTTATGGCGGCTATCTGGAAACCATGTATGGCGGCGTAGGTGGGGAAGTGCTCTATCGTCCGGTTGACAGCAACTGGGCCGTTGGGGTGGACGCCAACTATGTGCGTCAGCGTGACTGGGATGACATGATGAGATTCACCCGTTACGAGGCACCTACCGGTAACCTCACGGGCTACTGGCGTCCCTGGTTTATGCAGGATGTCCTGGTCAAAGCCAGCGTCGGGCAGTATCTGGCGAAGGATAAAGGCGTCACCATTGATGTGTCCAAACGCTTCGACAGTGGCGTGATGGTGGGCGTTTATGCCACTAAAACCAACGTGTCATCGCAACAGTATGGTGAAGGCGACTTTACCAAAGGCTTCTACATCTCTGTTCCAATGGATCTGTTTACCGTTACGCCAACCCGTGGCCGTGCGCAGATTAACTGGGTGCCGCTCACCCGTGACGGTGGTCAGATGCTGGGACGTAAGTACCAGCTCTACGATATGACCTCGGACCGTGACGCCCGGTTTAACTAACAAAAAGGCAGCCTTCTGGCTGCCTTGCTTTTTTAGTCTGCGTCGTAACCCAGGTTTGGCGCCAGCCAGCGTTCCACTTCGCTGACGGAAATGCCTTTGCGTGCCGCATAGTCTTCAACCTGATCGCGCTGAATTTGCGCCACGGCGAAGTAGCGGCTGTCAGGGTGACTGAAATACCAGCCTGACACCGAAGCGCCTGGCCACATGGCAAAAGACTCCGTGAGTTTCATGCCGGTATGGGCTTCCACATCCAGCAGCGCCCAAATAGCCGCTTTCTCGGTATGTTCCGGGCAGGCGGGATAACCCGGAGCCGGACGAATCCCCTGATAATTCTCGCGGATCAGTGCCTCATTGCTCAGGCTTTCGTCGGGGGCAAACCCCCAAATCGTTTTACGCACCTGTTCGTGCAGATATTCTGCGAAGGCTTCGGCTAAGCGGTCAGCAATGGCTTTGACCATAATCTTGTTATAGTCGTCGTGTTGCTTATCGTAAGCCTCAGCCAGCACATCCTCCTCCAGGCCGCCCGTAACCGCAAAGGCACCCAGGTAATCCGCTTTACCGCTGGTTTTCGGTGCCACGAAATCGGCCAGGCAGTAATTGGCAAAATCTGTTTTTTCCGTTTGCTGCCGCAGATGATGGCTGACATTCAGCACGGTATCGCGCTGCTCATCGGTGAAGATATGGATATCGTCACCCACGCGGTTAGCCGGGAATATGCCCACCACGCCGCGTGGCGTCAGCGCCTTTTCTGCGCTCAGCTTATCCAGCATGGCGTTGGCATCGGCAAACAGCCGTTTCGCTTCATCGCCCACTACCTCATCTTCAAGGATGCGCGGGTATTTACCTGCCAGCGACCAGGTCATAAAGAACGGCGTCCAGTCAATGTAATTGCGCAGTACATCAATGTCGGCTTCCACGCGCCTCACGCCCCTGTGCTTCGCCACCGGTGGTGTATAACTCTCCCAGTCAATTTTCGTGGCATTATCGCGCGCCACGCTGAGTGACACCGGCGGTGTGCGGGGTTTTTTACGCGCATGCTGAATCCGCACGGTTTCATATTCTTTTCGCGTACGGGCGACAAAGTCATCCCTGAGCGTGTCGGAGAGCAGGGATGACACAACACCGACCGTGCGCGAAGCGTTTTGCACATACACGGTGGGTCCACTGTAGTTCTGTTCGATTTTCACGGCCGTATGGGCTTTAGAGGTGGTTGCGCCACCAATTAACAGCGGCAACGTGAAGCCCTGACGCTCCATCTCTTTCGCCATGTTGACCATTTCATCCAGCGAGGGCGTAATTAAGCCCGAAAGACCAATGATGTCAGCATTCACTTCACGCGCGGTTTTCAGGATTTTCTCGCCTGGCACCATCACGCCGAGATCGATAATTTCATAGTTATTGCACTGTAACACCACGCCAACGATGTTTTTGCCGATGTCGTGGACGTCACCTTTTACCGTCGCCAGCACAATCTTGCCGTTGCTGCGCCCGGCTTCTTTACTGGCCTGAATATAGGGTTCCAGCCAGGCGACGGCCTGCTTCATCACGCGGGCAGATTTGACGACCTGCGGCAGGAACATTTTGCCTTCACCAAACAGATCGCCGACCACATTCATACCGGCCATCAGCGGCCCTTCAATCACGTCAATCGGACGTGCGGCCAGCTGACGGGCTTCTTCCGTGTCCAGCTCAATAAATTCCGTGATGCCTTTTACCAGCGAGTATTCCAGCCTTTTCACCACGTCCCAGCCGCGCCATTCGGCTTGCTGTTTTTCATCCGCACCGTCACTTTTACTGCTGCGATATTTTTCCGCCAGCGCCAGTAACCGTTCGGTGCCGTCGGCACGTCGGTTAAGCACCACGTCCTCAACCGCCTCACGCAGTTCGTCGGACAGGTCGTCATAAATGGCTAGCTGTCCGGCGTTAACGATCCCCATGTCCATACCGTTACGAATGGCGTAGTAGAGAAATACCGCGTGAATCGCCTCACGTACCGGATCGTTGCCCCGGAAAGAGAACGAGACGTTAGACACACCGCCCGAGATCATGGCATGAGGCAGCTCGCGCTTGATGTCTTCGCACGCCCCGATAAAATCCATCGCGTAGTTGTTATGCTCTTCAATACCGGTCGCAACGGCAAAAATATTGGGATCGAAAATGATGTCTTCCGGCGGGAAACCCACCTGTTGCGTCAGGATCTGGTAGGCGCGACGGCAGATCTCAATCTTCCGCTCACGGGTATCGGCCTGTCCCACTTCATCAAATGCCATCACCACCATGGCAGCCCCGTAGCGGCGGACAAGCCGGGCATGATGGATAAATGCGGCTTCGCCCTCTTTCATTGAGACAGAGTTAACGATGCCTTTTCCCTGTATGCACTGCAGCCCCTTTTCGATGACCGCCCATTTTGAGGAGTCGATCATAATGGGTACGCGGGCAATATCGGGTTCACCGGCAATCAGATTGAGGAAACGCACCATCGCCGCTTCAGCGTCCAGCATTCCTTCATCCATGTTGATATCAATAATCTGGGCACCGCTCTCAACCTGCTGTAACGCGACTTCCAGCGCCTCGTTGTATTTATCTTCTTTTATCAGGCGTTTAAACCTGGCGGAGCCGGTAACGTTGGTACGTTCGCCCACGTTCACAAACAGCGACCCGGCGCTGATATTCAGTGGTTCAAGACCCGAGAGTCGGCAGGCAACCGGCAACGTGGGACGCTTACGCGGCGCAACGCCTTCTACCGCCGCCGCCATCGCGGCGATGTGCTGTGGCGTCGTGCCGCAGCAGCCGCCAATAATATTCAGAAAGCCAGCGTTGGCCCATTCGCCAATCTGCTGTGCCATTACGTCTGCGTCGAGATCGTATTCACCAAAGGCGTTGGGCAAACCGGCATTAGGATGAGCCGTGACATAGCCTTCCGCGATGCGCGACAGTTCGGCGACATACTGGCGTAATTCATCCGGGCCCAGCGCGCAGTTCAGGCCAAAGGATAAGGGCTCAGCGTGGCGCAACGCATTATAAAAGGCTTCGGTAGTTTGTCCGGAAAGCGTGCGGCCTGAAGCATCGGTGATGGTTCCGGAGATCATCAACGGCAGCGCCACGCCCAGGGCTTCCATTTCCGTTTTGACCGCAAAGATGGCCGCTTTGGCGTTGAGCGTATCGAACACCGTTTCAATCATAATGATGTGACAACCGCCTTCCACCAGCGCCCGAGTGGATTCACGGTAGGCGTCCACCAACTGATTAAAGGTGACATTACGGAAAGCAGGATCGTTAACATCAGGTGAGATCGAACAGGTGCGGTTAGTTGGGCCGAGTACACCTGCCACGTAGCGCGGTTTATCTGGCGTTTTCGCCGTCCACGCATCGGCACTGGCGCGTGCCAGCTTCGCGGCCGCGAAGTTGATTTCCGCCGACAGGGCTTCCATCTGGTAGTCCGCCATCGCAATGGGGGTGGCGTTAAAGGTATTGGTTTCAAGAATGTCAGCACCGGCGGCCAGATACGCTTCATGGATCTCGCGGATCACCTCTGGCTTCGTTAACACCAGCAGATCGTTATTGCCTTTGAGATCGCAGGGCCAGTCAGCAAAACGGCTGCCACGAAAATCGTGCTCGTCCAGTTTATAGCTCTGGATCATGGTGCCCATGCCACCGTCTAATAGCATAATGCGTTGGGCAAGTTGCTGATGCAGCGCGTCGGTTAGATTGCTCACTGTTGTCTCATCCACGTCAATCCGCTGGTGAAATACCAGCCAGTCATTCTTGCATAAGGTCGTTATGGCTCAAAGTAACCTTAGTTGAGATTTTCAGCAGAAGCCGCTATCAGGTCTGACCAGCGCGTCAGCGTTTGCAATTGATGAGATTAAAACGAAAATGGTTTCCACTATGTGAAAAGGAGAGACAATATGGCAACGCCTGTCCCCGCAAAACGCGGTAAAAAACCCCGTGGCACCCCTGCCCCTTCAGCGCCCGTGGGCGGTCAGGTTCAGTCACTGACCCGGGGATTAACGCTGTTGGCGTTAATCGCCAATTCACATGGCAGCGTAGCCCTGACCGAACTGGCACAGCAGGCGGGCCTGCCTAATTCCACCACCCACCGCTTGCTGACCACGATGCAACAGCAGGGTTTCGTGCGGCAGGAAGGCGATTTGGGCTACTGGACCATTGGCGCACAGGCATTTGTCATCGGCAGCAGTTTTTTGCAGAGCCGGAATCTGCTGGCGTTGGTCCACCCGGTGCTACGCACGCTGATGGAACATTCCGGTGAAACAGTCAACCTGGCGGTGCTGGATCTTAGCGATTTTCAGGCCGTTATTATCGATCAGGTGCAGTGCACGCAACTGATGCGCATGTCCGCGCCGATCGGCGGTAAACTGCCAATGCATGCATCCGGAGCCGGTAAAGCCTTTCTGGCCCACCTCAGCGACGAACAGGTCACCGCACTGCTGCATCAGAAAGGCTTACATTACTACACGCCAAAGACACTGATGTCGCCACAAAGTCTGAAAACGAACCTGGCCCAGATTCGCACGCGGGGGTTTTCTTTCGATGATGAAGAACATGCGCTCGGTTTGCGTTGTGTGGCTGCCCCTCTTTATGACGAACATGGCGAACCTTTCGCTGCACTTTCGATTTCAGGCCCTATCGCCCGCATGACTGACGATCGCATTACCGAACTGGGTGCGCTGGTCATCCGTGAAGCGCGTCAGGTGACCCTGGCCTACAGTGGTCGCTAAGTCACGGCTGACCGCCCGATAGCACTGGCGCAGCCGCCCTCATACGTTATAAACCACGGTCTTTATCAGCAACAGCCTGTACCACAGCCAACCTACGGGCTGGCCAGCGCCTCAAAAAGAGGCGCCAGCCGTCAGCGCCTTCCCGTCACCGCGCCTGTAACCCTTTATACACGGCATCGCGCAGCATGATGGGGAACTGACCATTGACCCCTTCCGGTGTCGTGTTCGTCATGGCGACCACGCACAATTCGTTTTTGCGATCGACGAACCAGGTATGGCCGTAAGCACCACTCCACGAGAGCGTCCCTGCTGACTGAGGCGATCTGGCCGCATCAGGGTCCACCAGCAATGCCCATCCCACGCCAAATCCCCATCCTGGCCCCTGGGTCGCATATTTCGCCGCCACCTGTTCCTGCGTCATATAGTCAAAACTGTCTTGTGAGATGAGTGGCGATCCCTGCCGCCGGAGGGTTTCCAGCAATTGCATAAAGTCTGGTGCCGTCCCTGCCATGCCACCCCCACCGCAGGGCCAGGCGTCGGGTTTAAGAATACGATCAGGGCAGAAAATAGCGGCACCTTCACCGAAAGGTATCCGCTGGTTATCACTCATCGCCGTGGGCGCCGGACTGTCGTCGGTATACACCGTGGTTAAACGCTCCCTGTCCCTGACGGTAAACAGCGTATCTTTCATCCCGAGTAGGGTTGTTACGTGATGACTCACCAGCTCCGGTAAGCTTTTCCCCGTCGCCCGCACCATGATTTCGCCAAGGACATCAATGCCCAGAGAATAACGCCAGCCGGTTCCGGGCCTGAACTGTAACCGGGTGCCTGCAAGGCGCTGCAGATTCTCCTCGAGGGTCAATCCCGGTTGGTAATCGATCCCGTCAGACACATTCAGCGTGTGGTAAAGAGAATCCGCCGGAGCGGAATAGCGGTAGCGTAAACCGGAGGTGTGGCTCAGAAGGTGCCGCACCAGGATGGTCGCAGGCTGACCGTCTTCCAGACAGGGACGAAAATCGGGAAGCCAGCGGGTAATATCGTCATCAAGACGCATGTCGCCTTGTTCAATCAGGTGCATTGCCGTCAGGCTCACTATGGGCTTAGTCAGCGAGGCAAGGCGGAAAATAGCGTCCGGCGTCATGCTTTTCTTTTGCTCTCGGTCAGCCAGCCCTGCCGCCCGCTGATAAATTAATTCACCCGCTTTTGCCACCATCACCGTGCACCCAACAACGCGCTGTATATCTATTGCATAATCAATAGCCGCATCTATTGCGGCTTCAAGCTTCGCAGAGGATTTAACCAGTCCTGATGTAAAATAAAGCATTATCGATTCCTTGAATAAATTGGAAAAATGAAAGGCATTATCGTTATGCATTCTTTGCATTACGCATTAAATTCACTTTATATATATTTTATTAACCATCCTACTTAACAATCACTCCAAATAATAAACACACCAAATAACATCCGCCTGTCGCAAAAAACACCTCACTTATTTAATTGGTCAACCAAAAATTGAATTTAAGTCTAACTGATGGACATCCAGGGGATTTGTGATCAACCTCTTTTTTTTAAAAGAGCAGAGTGATTACTATTCCCTCGCACCACTTTTATAAAAACAGACTGAAAAACAATAAAAACAAACTGACTTCTTATCTCTACCGCGCTTAATACTGGTCAACCAAAATAAACCAAACATTAATACACAGCTTGCTTTACTTATTTAAAACAGCCAGATCAGAAAATAATAAAAACAACAAAGGAGGATCATCATTTAAACAAAACTCCGATTAAACATAACTATTTATCTAATTAAAAATCAAACAGAAAATATTTCTTCATCTTCACGAACGCATAACCACCGGAAGATGTTTTATGACTGTCACACTGAGTTAATCAAGGGAAAACCATGATGACAACAACAATACCGCCACGCAGGAAGGTGGGGACGGGCACCGCAATAGGCTATGGCATTACCGATATTTTTGGCGGCGGTTCCATGGCGCTAATCGGTACATGGCTACTGTTTTTCTATACGACGTTTTGTGGACTTTCCATGCTGGAGGCGAGCTCGATTTTTGCTATTGCCCGCATCATTGACGCCATTCTCAGCCCAATAATGGGCTATATCACCGATAAATTTGGCAGCACCCGATTGGGTAAACGTTTTGGTCGACGCCGCTTCTTTCTGCTGATCAGCGCCCCGATGATGTTTATCTATGCGCTGGTCTGGGTCAGTGATATGGGCTACTGGTACTATCTTGGCACCTATCTCGCCGTCGAGTTACTGGTGGCTATGGTGCTGGTGCCCTGGGAAACCCTGGCGGCAGAGATGACCAATGATTTTGGTGAGCGAACCCGGATGGCGGCAGTCCGTCTGACGTTTTCGCAGGTGGGTGTGTTTCTCACCGCCTCAGTACCGGGCATTATGATCCAGTATTTGGGCCAGGATTCAGCGCTGACCTTTACCTATACCGGCATCCTGTTTTCAGGTCTGTTTTTTATTGTGGTGCTGATCACCTGGTACTGTACCTGGGAATCAAAAGATATGAATCCCGAAGCGTTTGAGCGGCTCAACTCTGGGCCGGGTATGGGGCTTTTAGCCCACCTGAAAAATATGTTCATCGAGCTGGCCACGACGTTCAAGATAAAAATATTCAGACAGCACCTGATTATCTATATTTCATCATTCACGGCACTGGATATTTTCATTGCGGTTTTTGTTTATTTCGTGGTTTATGGTCTGAACCTGGATGCGGCAAACGCATCCGCCTACCTTTCGATTGCCACCTCCGTTTCCATTCCCGCAACGCTGCTTTTTATGTTTATGCTGGACAAGCTGAATATCCGGCCCGCGCTTGCCATGCGTATTTCTTATCTGTGTGTTTTTGTTGTACTGGGCTATCTCATTTTGATGTATATCGGCCATAGCGCGGTTTCTTCATGGTGGCTGACCACACTGGTCTTTGTCCTGTTGGGCTTTGGTCGCGCGGGACTTTATTTTATCCCCTGGAATATTTACAGCTTTATTCCTGATGTGGATGAAATGGTCACGCGTCAGCGGCGTGAAGGTGTTTTTGCCGGTGTCATGACGCTGATGCGTAAAAGTACCGTCGCCATCGCCATTATGGCGGTCGGTACCGTACTGGAACACAGTAATTTCGTTAAAGGCCAGCTAATCCAGCCTGAAAGTGCTCTGAATGCGATTACCGGCCTGCTGGTCTTTGGCACCGGCGGTTTATTACTCATCAGCTTATATATGACCTTCAAATTTAAGCTCACCCGCGAAACACATCGGGTTCTGGTGAAAGAAATTGATCGTCTGAAGGCGGGCGGGAATAAAGCCGACTGTACACCCGAGACGAAAGTCGTGGTGAAGGCCCTGACCGGCTATGACTATGAGCAGGTGTGGCAGCAGGAGAATAACGCGCGTCCTTAATTCAACCAGGCCTGTTTTGCAGTGGGTTGCCCGTTACGCATGGCTTATCCAGCCGGATAGCAGCCCACTCTGCTTTCGCCTGAATGTCATGAAAAAAATAATAAATACGCTATGGGTTCCTTTATGAAAACACACTTTTTTCGCTACATGGCTATCGCGTTGCTGCTTTGCCCCGCGCTGCCGTACGCCGCCGCCATTAATGACAATGAAGACAGTTTAAGAATTCGTTTAAAAAATGATTTCAGACGGGCAGATAAGCCCAGTGCTGGCACGGGGCGAGATATTTACGCCTGGGTGCAAGGCGGACTTATTGACGTGAATACCCGCTACTACGCTGACTTTATCGGCGTTAGCGCAGGTGCGTACTATGTTTACAAGCTGGGCGCCAAAGACAGCTGGAGCACGCGCTACTATCTGGACGGGCACGACAGTTTTGGTGTGGCTATCGGCGCACTCAAACTTAAACCGGCTGATAATCTTTACTTAACCCTGGGCCGATTTGGGACTGACTATGGTTACGGTAGTTTGCCGTACCGCATCCCATTGATTGCCGATAATTCGTCGCGCACGATACAGACCCTTTCTGAAGGTGTGCTGGCCCGCTTTGAGGCAACAGAAAACCTGACGTTGTGGTCAATGTGGCGTAAGCGCGCCTTTTACTATGTTGATTCGGCTACCGGTATACGTGATGAAGGGGTGATTGACACCGCAACGGGCAACTATTATCCCCGTCGGGCACGCACCTATCTGGCCGGTTCCTGGCACGATGCCTCTTCACGCTATTCGGTTGGTGCCTCTTACCAGCCAGATGTTTCAACGCAGATCCAAAGCATTTTCGAAAAAACCCACACCTTTGATGATAATCGCTCGCTGAAATGGGAGTTGATGGGGTTTTACGGTCAGGTTGAGGGAATGAGTAAACCCCTCAGCTACCATCATGACACCGCGCTGGTTTCAGGTCGTTTAACCTACTCGTTTGACAATGCGCGCCTGTTTGGCGCTATCGGTAAACTGACACATGACATTGATGGTCGCATTATTTATACCGACATCGGTTATCCCGATTCACTGAGTATCGATCGCAATAAAGAAAACATGCTGTCGGTTCAGCTTGGCGGGCAATATTTCTTTAACCAGAACCTCGGTGTGATGCTGGGGCCGGTGATCACCCGAGGTTATGAAGACAAGCAGCGCAATACCAGGATCAAAGGGCTGGGGCTGATGGGCGGCGTGATGTACAACGTCACAGAGGGATCGTTCAAAGGACTCAACATGTATGTGGCGGCTGACCGCGCCAGAGAGAAACGGCCTGGCAGCGCACTGGGTGACACTCTCTATTACTGGGATGTGAAAGCCGGCATACAATACGACTTTATGCTTAAGTGACCGTTTCCCCTTGCACGTCACAAAGATGTTTCAAAAGCGGCACTTGTTAGCGCCGCTTTTTAATGATTATTTAAATACTTGTTACGCAAAGAATAAATCCCCTACCCATCTGGTTGACCTGTTTATCCTGTCGTGCGTAGAACCCTGTTGCCGCAGGATTTAGGTGGTATAGTTTTTGCCGGTAGCGCGTGTCCGACAGGAGCATCATCATGAAATCTGCCTCTCAACAGAGGCCCTATCAGCAGGTGGCTGCAAAAATTCGGCAGCTTGTTCTGGAAACCCCTTACCGCTGTGGTCAGCGTTTGCCGCCAGAGCGCGAAATGGCTGAGAGGCTTGACGTCAGCCGGACCGTGGTGCGCGAAGCTTTAATTATGCTGGAAATAGAGGGGTTGATTGAAGTCAGACGCGGTGCGGGTATTTATGTCGTTGAGTCTCAAACGCCGCTGCACATGAACAATGTGAACACTGGCTTTTGCAATGATGCGGGCCCGTTTGAGCAGCTCCAGGCACGGCAGCTGCTGGAAAGTAATATCGCCGAGTTTGCTGCACTTCAGGCCACCCGCCAGGATATCATCAAGATGCGCCAGGCCCTGCTGTTAGAGGAGCGCGAACTGGTCTCCTGCTCGCTGGAAAACTCAGAGAGCGGTGACATGCATTTCCATCTTGCCATCGCCGAAGCGACGCATAACAGCATGCTGGTCGAACTGTTTCGTCAGTCATGGCAGTGGCGTGAAAATAATCCCATGTGGATTCAATTGCATAGCCATCTTGGTGATACGCTTTATCGCAAAGCATGGTTAGGGGATCACCGGCAAATTCTTGCTGCACTCATCAAAAAAGATGCTCGCGCTGCCAAGCGGGCAATGTGGCAACATCTGGAAAATGTTAAACAGCGCCTGCTGGAGTTTTCCAATGTGGATGACCTCGACTTTGATGGTTATCTGTTTGACTCATGGCCGCTGGCAAATACTGACGCCTGAACGCCTGTCACGGCAGGCGCACCGGGCGGCAACGCGCTGCCGTAACGGATGCTGAAACGCTGAGCATGTTGCCAGGCCATCACATCCTCAATATGTCCCTGGGCGATACGCTGCTGTTGCGCCCGCCACCAGCCCGCCTCAAAAATTTCCGGATGTCGCTTTTGTAGCAGCGCACCTGTCGCTGGCTCGCTGCATAATGCATAACGGAAGGTTTCAGGGAAAACGTCATCCGGCCCCACGCTGTACCAGGGTTCTGCACAGAGTTCATCTTCTTCATAACGCGCCTGTGGCACATCGCGAAAAGTGAGTTCGTGCATAGGCCGAATTTCATCATAATCATAAAACACGACGCGCCCATGTCGGGTGATACCAAAGTTTTTAAACAGCATATCGCCGGGGAAAATGTTGGCGGCAGCCAGCTGCTTGATCGCATTGCCGTACTCTTCAATGGCATGCTGGCGCTGGCTTTCACTGGCCTGCGCCAGATAGAGATTAAGCGGCTGCATACGGCGCTCCAGCCAGAGATGACTGATGATCAGGCGATCGCCTTCGATGCGTAGTTTCCCGGAAATCGTCTGTTGGAACTCCAGCAGCAGCGCCGGCGCAATGCGCGCGAGCGGCAGCGCAAACTGTTCGAAAGCCTGTGTATCGGCCATGCGTCCCACACGGTCATGCTCTTTGACCTGTTGATAGCAGGCCCTCACCTGCATTTCGGTGACCTCTTTTTGCGGGGCGAACCGATCTTTGATGACTTTAAATACCCGGTCAAAGCCCGGTAACGTGAAGACCAGCATCACCATGCCACGTATGCCCGGTGCAATCTCAAACGCGGCATCGGATTGCGCCAGCGCCTGCAGATATTCCCGGTAGCTTTCCGTCTTGCCATGTTTCTGGCAACCGATGGCCATGTAACGTTCTGCCAGCGTTTTCCCTGGCAATATGGGCTTGAGCCAGGCCACCAGCGCCGCAGGTAGCGGGGCGTAAACCATAAAATAGGCGCGGGCAAAGCCAAACACGATGCTGGCATCGTTCACGTCCGTCAGGCAAGTATCAATCCACAGCTCGCCCTTATCGCTACGTTGAATCGGCAACAGACAGGGGAAAATACCGTCAGACAGATGCAGCCGGGCAACAAGCCAGGCCGTTTTATTACGAAAAAACAGTTCACTGCAAACGTCCAGCCAGCCGTTATCCAACTGAGATGCGGAAAATTGCTCATGCAAATGCCGTAAAATCCACGCTTCATCGCGCTCCCGATCCTGCCATGGCAACGTTAACGGCACGTCGCGCAGTACCTGATCGAGCAGCACTTGCCAGCCCTGATGTGGCAGATAGGTTCGCGCCAGCGGGCGCGCAGAGTGCGTGGGTGCCGAGGCCGGCTGTGAGCTGAAAATGAACAGACGTTCCGGCTGCAGCGCGTGATGTCCATGCAACCGGCAGTAAACCGAATTAAAGAAGCTCTCGGCAATTTCATAGCGCGGATAGTCGGGTAACAAGGTTTCATAATGGCTTTTGATCGCCAGCCAAAATGCATCGTCCCAGTGTGCCGCCCCGTTCAGTGCCCGTAGCTGATCGGCGACCAGAGCTACGTGATGATCATAAAGATGAATACGCGCCTTCATCGCCTGCTGTACCGCTTGCCATTCGGCCTGTTCAAAACGCTGTTGTGCGCCCGCAGTAATGTCGAGAAAACGGCCATACTGCGCGTCGAACCCCTGCAGAATGGTATGCGCAATCAGTGATTCGCGTGGCGGCATGATTCCCTCCTGAAAAAGCCCGCCCGTTAATACCGGGCGGGAAAGACACAGACTCAACTCAAAACTGGTGCTCCTCGGTGGAGCCAGTCAGGGCCGTCACTGATGACTTACCGCCCTGAATCGTAGTGGTCACCCGATCGAAATAGCCGGTACCAACCTCTTGCTGATGCGAGGAGAAGCTGTAACCCCGTTCGCGGGCAGCAAACTCCGGCTGCTGTACTTTTTCCACATAGTGACGCATGCCTTCGCCCTGGGCGTAGGCGTGCGCAAGGTCGAACATGTTGAACCACATGCTGTGAATACCGGCCAGCGTAATGAACTGGAAGCGATAACCCATGTCACTGAGCGCCTGCTGAAAGGCTGCGATGGTTTTATCATCGAGATTCTTTTTCCAGTTAAACGAGGGCGAACAGTTGTAAGCCAGTAGCTTGCCTGGATAGCGGGCGTGGATGGCATCGGCAAAACGCTGGGCCATTGCCAAATCTGGCGTGGCGGTTTCGCACCACAAGACATCGGCATAAGGGGCATAAGCCAGCCCCCGGCTGATGGCCTGCTCAATACCGGCGTTGGTACGGAAAAAGCCTTCCGCCGTGCGGTCGCCGCGGATAAACGGCCGATCGTATTCATCACAGTCAGAGGTAATCAGATCGGCGGCATCCGCATCGGTGCGCGCCAGCAGAATAGTGGGCACGCCCATCACATCGGCGGCCAGGCGCGCCGCCACCAGTTTCTGCACGGCTTCCTGGGTTGGCACCAACACCTTTCCGCCCATATGGCCGCATTTCTTCACGGCCGCCAGTTGGTCCTCAAAGTGCACGGCCGCCGCGCCTGCGCTGATCATTGACTTCATCAACTCAAACGCATTCAGCACGCCACCAAAACCGGCTTCTGCATCGGCCACGATGGGCAGGAAATAGTCGACAAAGCGGCTGTCCCCCGGTTCGATACCGTTGGCCCACTGAATCTGGTCGGCGCGCTGGAACGTCTGGTTAATGCGGGTGACCACCTCAGGCACAGAGTTGACCGGATAGAGCGACTGATCGGGATACATCTGCCCTGCCACGTTGGCATCGGCAGCGACCTGCCAGCCAGAGAGGTATATCGCTTCTATACCGGCTTTTGCCTGTTGCAACGCCTGACCGCCTGTGAGTGCCCCCAGGCTGTTGATATAGCCTTTTCTGGCATCACCGTTGAGCAGCGACCAGAGTTTCACCGCCCCGCGCTCTGCCAGAGTGCAGGCTGGCAGTACCGAACCGCGTAGATTAACGACTTCTTCTGCGCTGTAGGGGCGGGTAATGCCCTGCCAGCGCGTGTCCTGCCAGTATTTTTCGAGTTGCTGGATGTGTTGAGTACGTGTCATGGCAACGGCTCCTTGAGTCAGGGAAGCAGGCGGTAGCCTGGCAGAGTAAGAAAAGAAACCAGTTCGTCCTGGGTTGTGATCTGCGCCATCAAGCGCGCCGCTTCCTCATAACGACCTGAACTGAAAGACTTATCACCCAGATGCATCTGTAACGTTTGCAACTCATCATTCAGTAGCTGCTGAAACAGTTCTGCCGTCACCGGCTGTCCATCCTGCAGGGATTTATGATGGCGTATCCATTGCCAGATAGAGGTACGGGCAATTTCTGCGGTTGCGGCATCTTCCATCAGGCCATCAATGGGGACACAACCATTGCCGCTAATCCAGGCTTCCAGATACTGTAACGCCACCCGAATATTGGCGCGCATGCCCGCTTCCGTTCGATCGCCTTCACAGGGTGCCAGAAGCTGTTCAGCCGTTATCGGGCGGTCATCCTGCCGCAGAATGTTGAGCTGATTGGGGCGTTCACCCAGTACATGGTTGAAGACTGACATCGCCGTGTCTGCCAGGCCGGGATGCGCAATCCAGGTGCCGTCATGTCCGTTGTTGGCTTCACGCTGTTTATCTTCTGTAACGCGCTGCAGTACCCATTCATTTCGCGCGCTGTCTTTGCTGGGAATGAGCGCTGACATGCCGCCCATGGCGAAAGCGCCACGTCGATGACAGGTTCGAATCAGTAATCGTGAGTAAGCATCCAGAAATGGCTGAGCCATGGTTACAGACTGGCGATCGGGCAGAACCCGATCCGCATGTTCGCGCAGCGTTTTGATATAGCTGAAAATATAATCCCAGCGGCCGCAGTTCAGTCCCACGATATGATCCCGCAGATTCCACAGGATCTCATCCATCTGGAAAACAGCCGGTAGCGTTTCGATCAACACGGTGGCTTTGATGGTACCGCACGCCAGATCAAAACGATCCTCGGCAAAGCTGAAAATGTCCCGCCACCATGCCACCTCCTGCCAGCTCTCGGTTTTTGGCAGGTAAAAATAGGGGCCACTGCCTTTTGCCAGTAAGGCTTCGACGTTATGAAAAAAGTAGAGTGCGAAGTCAAACAGACCGCCGGGAATCGCATTGCCCTGCCAGCTAACATGTTTTTCAGACAGATGCAGGCCACGAACCCGACACATCAATACCGCAGGATCGGCTCGTAGCTGATAGATTTTGCCGTTATCGCTGGTATAACGCAGCGTGCCGGCAACGGCTTCGCGTAGGGTTTGCTGCCCATCAATCAGTTTTTCCCAAGTGGGTGCCAGAGAGTCCTCAAAATCTGCCATAAACACGTTTACGTTGGCATTCAGGGCGTTAATCACCATTTTGCGATCGGGCGGGCCGGTGATCTCCACTCGACGATCCTGTAAATCGGTTGGGATGCCGCGAATAGTCCATTCACGATCTCTTATGGAAACAGTTTCCATATCGAAACCAGGTAGCTGGCCGGAATCATACTGCTTCTGCCTTACCTGACGTGCGGTTAACAGTGCCTCACGCTGTGGCGCAAAACGCGTCACCAGCGCCTGCAAGAAAGCGATGGCATCTGCGGTAAGCAGCTGTTTTTCAGCGTCATTAAAGGGCTTGCTGAACAGTAATTCACTGTTGATAACGGAGTCTGTCATGTTTGCTCTCTCCTGTTTTCAGGCGGATCAAAACGGGTGATCCGCATATAGGGTAATTATTGAGCTACAGGATCAGAGCATATTCATTTTAATTTTAAAATCAAAAACTATTTCCATTTTTAATAAAAAAACAACTTATCACCATGATTAATAAATGATTTATTTTATTTTTTAACAGGTAATACTTTTCACTCACGTTTTACAGACGAAAAAAAACCGTGCTGCCAGCGGCTAACACGGTTCAGTTGTAGCTAAAAAAGAATTATTCCAGCGTGGGATTCATATGGCGCAGATCAAACGGCGTAATCTGGTAGACGTAATAATTCAGCCAGTTTGAAAACAGCAGGTTTCCATGGCTACGCCAGGTGGCGCGCGGTGTAAGCTGGGGATTATCCTGTGGGAAATAGTTATAGGGTACTTCAGGATTTAGCCCGGCTTCATAGTCGCGTTGAAACTCTCCCGCCAGCGTCAGTGCATCGTACTCCGGGTGCCCGGTCACAAACGCCAGCCTTTTGTCTTTGCTCGCCATAAGGTAGGCACCGGTTTGTTCCGATTCAGCAAATAATTCGAGGTCAGTGTAATCCGTGATTAACTGGGTAGGGAAATCGGCATAACGGGAATGAGGCGCCAGAAAATTATCATCAAAACCCCGGGTCAATAACGAGTGGGGATGCAGTATCTGATGTTCAAAGACGCCTGCCAGTTTAGTCTGCCGGGTTTGTTTAGGAATGCCGTATAAAATGTTTAATGCCGCCTGCACCGCCCAACAGACAAACAGGGTTGAGGTGACATGGTTTTTAGCCCATTCCAGAACCTGTTTTATCTGCGGCCAGTACGCCACATCGTTAAATTCGACCAGCCCGAGCGGCGCACCTGTAACGATTAAGCCGTCGTAGTTATCGTGCTGAATATCGTTAAAGTTACAGTAGAAATTGTTGAGATGATCGCTGGGTGTATTGCGCGATTCCCGGCTGTCGATGCGCAGCAGTTGAATATCAATCTGTAACGGAGAGTTTGAGAGCAACCGCAGAAACTGATTTTCAGTCTCAATTTTTTTCGGCATCAGATTAAGAACCAGCACTTTAAGCGGACGGATCTCCTGAACACTGGCACGTGACGACGTCATCACGAAGACGTTTTCGTTACGTAAAAAATTTACTGCCGGTAATTCATCGGGGACCCTGATTGGCATGGCTTAATCACCTCTCATAACCATATATACGTTTAGACATCCAGACAGCCAAAGATAACCAGTTAAACGCTAAATGTCGAGCCTGCATATCGACAGGTGAAAAAGTTTCAAGGCGCGGGGAGGCCTTCCCTTCAGCACAGGTTTGAGGCGAACAGAAATTAAAGAGGCATTTTAAAACCGAGGGGCAGAAAACCGTGCTGCCGCAAAATACGTTGCGCCTCGTCGGAGCGCAGGAAGGCGGCAAGCGGCCTGGCGGCAGCTGACAGCGTGGCCCAGCCATACTTCGCCTGCACGTTGTAATCGGGAGGGATAGTCAGGACAAGGCATTGTGAATGAGGGTTCAGGCGAGGCGCATAGCTGGCGTAGCCGATAAAAAGGTCAGCACGTCCTGTATCGACTAACCACTTTGCCGCCAGTTCGCCATCTGGAATCGGCAAGCTATCCGGGCCCCCCACCATCGCGATTGCTCTGCGCTTGAGAAAATCGCCACAACCGGGATGGCGCTGTTCAATATTGTCGAACAGCTGCCAGGCATAATCACCGGAGGGATCACAATGTGGGGTTGAGATCGCCAGCCGTAAATCATTACGCCGCAGCAGCGACAGCCAGTCGTCCCCGGCTCGGACACAATCACGTTTCACCGTCAGGCAGAGCGTATTATTTGTAAAATGACCGGTATCTTGTGCAAGGCCTTGCAACAGCAACCTGGCAGGATGCTGCAGGTTGGCCGAAACAAACAGGTCGCACACGTCACCCTGCTCAATACGCTGGCGCAGTAAACCGGCAGGGCCATACTGCGTGTCTGCCATTAAGCCGGACTGGATGTTAAAGGTTGCGATTAGCGCCTTCCACACATCACGCAGGCTACCTGCTGCCAGAACGTGTAACGTTTTCATGGTACGAGGTCCGGTAAAAACGGTGATACCAGCGGTCAGCCTGCTGCTGCATATCAATGTCGCGAAATTTATCAGGATAGAGCTTCTTCGCCATCCACAGTTCGCCTAAACCTATCGCTTCCGGCATCGGATAACCCCATGCCTTGGCATACTCAGGCATTAGCCATACCTGATGATGTTTCACTGCATCAAGGGTTCGCCAAAGCGGATTTTGCTGAATCTCCTGTACCACCTGTGGATAACGATGCTGAACGAAAATCACCTGCGGGTTCCATACTACCACCTGTTCCATACTGACCTGCCTGAAGCCCTGAATGGTCGAGGCTGCAACGTTGAGAGCACCTGCATGAGCCATCATCAGGCCGGTATATTTCCCTGCGCCATAGGTAGTGAGATCGGGATTGGCCATATAAGCGCGGACACGCTGCTGTTCAGGTTTGTTTTTGAGACGGTCAGTCACTATCTTTCGACCGGCAAATGCCGCTGAAAGTAATGCTCTGGCCTGTTGCTGCCTGTTCACCACCTCACCAATCAGCGTAATGCCTTCTTTGATACCCAGATCGTACGCCTGATCTTCGTTTTGCATATTGGGGTTAATCTCACCCTGCTGCCCGGCATCATCGTGACGCAACGAGATTGCCAACACCGGAATGCCCAGTGCAGTGATTTGGTCAATCATCTCTTTCGGCGCATAGTTGGTAACAAATACCACCTGTGGATGCAGCGCGACCAGTTTTTCCAAATCTACGTGGGTCAAATCACCTAGCAGTGCTTTATGCGTCAGTTCAGGTACCAGGGTTGCGTAATCGTCCCCGAGCTGCTGTTTCCAGTTAGCGAGAATTCCCACGATTTTATCTGTCGCATTTAACTGCACGAGGAGATTGAGCGTTTGATGCTGAAGCACGACCACGCGATTAACCTGATCTGGAATCGTGACGGTGCGGCCAATTTGATCGGTCACAACACGACTGGCGTAGCTGTTTGAGGCGGTCAACGTCAGCAGGCCAGCAAGGACCAGGCGAGTCAGTATTGTTTTCAATGAAGCGTCTCCAAAGCGTAATGCAATGGATTATATAGCGCTTATCTGCGGCAAGGTAGCCTGTTGATGCTCAACGCCTGGCACGTGTCGCAATGGAACAGTAGCGAACGGCTCGCCTGCGGCCATTAAGCTCATCGGGAATTGGCGGATTGAGGATTGAGGCCAGAGAAGGAGAGGAGCAAGCCTGTTCAGCCTAAGTGATTTTACGGGCCAGGCTGAGCCTTTTGCCTGGATCATACTGGCGGCGAACATTGAGACATACTTATGCCCTTGGAAGGATCATGATGAACGGCATTCTCGTACCCAATTCAGATAACAGTTTGACCCGGTACGATTGAAGGCCAGACAGAATCGTTGTGTGAGTTGCATAAAACTGGCAGGAGAGTTTTGAGGTTTTTAGCCAACGCCTTTATCTGCCTGGCGTCGGAGGGCTATTACTTATTATTCGCCTATTAACTAAAAAAGTCGGGCGGAAATTACACCTCATCTGTGTAATTCTATAATTTCAGTATTAAATCCCTACACATTTAACTCACTGATATTCTCTTTTACACTCTGACAATAATGCTATCAGCTTGATATTAATTAGAGCACACGGCGTTAATTTTAGACTGCATACATTTTGCTAACTTGATTTTAACGGAGCCATACAGACTCCTTCATCAACCGGAATCAAGGGGTAATGTTATGAAAATCAATAAAGTAACGTCAGCTGCGGCTGCTGTAGCCTTTTCACTGATGTCTTTTGGTTGTTTCGCACAAACTGTCTCTGCCACCTCATTAACGCTGGATGGCGCGGTTTCTAAAATCGCCCGACAGGCTAAACAACAAGGTGACCATTTTAAAGTTATCAGTGCAGACACGAATAATTACGCCCATGTAACGGCTGAATTATACAAATAATGCCAGCGCTTAAAAAGCAAAAGGGCCGGCTGTTTTTATATAACGGATATCCGTTTTATAAAGCAGCTGGCCTTTTTTAGGTATTTTATCATTAAGTCTGCCAGTAATACCGCCGCACAGATTTCAACATTGGAAAGGGTTCTGAAGCGCGTCTTTCCAAAAGCCCCATCTGCCAATAAACGCAAATATAGCTGGAGCCTGTCTGGCTTGAGCCGGATAGCGCTGGCGACCTTTACTCATCCTGCCGTTTAGTCGACAACCATTCACGACCTTTAGTGCTGTTGCGAGTTAATGCAGGGCGGCGCTGTGCTGGTCTAAAACACAGAGGGAATTTGGCGGTTGCGGGCAGGCATTCGCGGCGTTTGTTGTATCCGGATGATCAGGCGGTTCGCCGTCTTCGGTCAGGGCCGCAGGTACATGACGCCAGGTGCGGAATTCCATCCGGCTTTCTCACGCGCCGTTTTATCCCGGCCCGGCGGTTTTAATGACGCAGGCCGCGCAGGACAGCCGGCCTGACGCCCCGCTTTTCACCGGTTACGGACGTAAAAAAGCCCTGAACTTTCGTTCAGGGCTTCTTCACTTGTTTGATGCCTGGCAGTTCCCTACTCTCGCATGGGGAGACCCCACACTACCATCGGCGCTACGGCGTTTCACTTCTGAGTTCGGCATGGGGTCAGGTGGGACCACCGCGCTACAGCCGCCAGGCAAATTCTTTGTGCCCGAAACGACTCTTTTACGCCATGAACGCGTTGCATTCGCTCTGCCGCACCGGTCACATACTTCAGTATGCTCCCGCTGACGTCATCACTCTGCGCCTTCTCATGCCGCAAAATCTGTCGTTTCCGCAAATTTTTCCGGTAAACAATGCTGAAAATTCAATTCGTCTCTCAACCAAAACGCCTCTGGCGTTGTAAGGTTAAGCCTCACGGGTCATTAGTACCGGTAAGCTCAACGCATCGCTGCGCTTACACACCC